>NZ_JBHXJG010000159.1:0-17207 GCF_042723425.1 Streptomyces sp. NPDC058375
GCCCCGCGCCTCACCCCGTCGGGTTGTGCCGGATCAGCGACTCGACCAGCCCGGACCGCTGGTTCGGGTAGTCCAACGGGACGATGCCGAGCCCCGTCCACCCGGCCGTCTCCGCGCGCTCCAGGAAGGAGTGCACCTGCGGGTTGAGCCGGTCGGCGTTCCAGCGGGGCGGCATCAGGGCGGCGGTGGAGACGTAGTTCATGAAGAACTTGCCCGGCTGCTGGGCCGCCTTGCGGAACTGCGCCTCGATCTTCGGGTACTTGGCGAACGGCTCCGCCATGTAGTCGTCCTGGATGTCGAAGAGGGCGGAATCGCCGTAACGCACCCCGGGCAGCCCGCCGTTGTCCGCGAGCAGCACCACCTTGCCGCGCGCTCCGCCCAGGTCGGGAAGCGTGGAGTCGAGGCGGAACAGCGACCGCCAGCCCCGCACGTCCAGGTAGTCGTCGAAGACCGCCCGGAACGCGGCGTCGCTCGCGGACGAGTGCTCCTGCTTGACCCGCATCAGCACGGTCTCGGTCGGGCGCGTGGCGAGGAAGTCCCGGCAGGCGACGAGGACATCGCCGAACATCATGTTCTGGAACGAGGCCCCGTGGTGGATCGCGAACGACCCGTCGATAAGCCGGCAGCGCACGTCGAGGAAGCGGATGCCGCTCGTCAACTGCTGGGCGATCGTGGTGTTCTGGCACTCCGACCAGGGCCCGCCGAACCGGGCCCCCGAGTCGTGCGTGCCCGGGATCGTGAGCCGCTGGAGCGCGGTGCCGTCGGGCAGGGCGGCCATCCAGTCCTGCGTCCCCCGGACCGCCCGGCGCCCCTCCCGTGTGGCGGCGACGGCGGGGGCCGCGCCGACGATCGCGGTGGCGGATACGGCGAGGGCGCCGGCCAGGAAGCCTCTGCGGGAGGGCCGGGAGGGCCGGGAGGGCCGGGAGAGGGGACGGGGCTGGGACTCGGACTGGGGCGTGCGCGCGGGGGTGGACATGCGGGGTGCCTCCAAGGGCCGTGGGGGGCTGGACGGGCCGAGCCCTTGGATTCTGTCGGGTGCACGTCATGCAGGAAAGAGGACGTGCCTCTCTCGCCCCGGCGGCACGAGCCTGCACACGCTCCGGCCGCAGAGAATTGCCGAGGTGAACGGAATACCCCGGAACGGAAAATTCAACATGTCGCAGCGCGGAATTACCAAAGCCGCACAAAAAGGATTGCTGGATATCGTGAAACGCCCTTATTCTGGGGTCACTTGGCCGGTCAATTCGACCGGAACCACCCCGACGGAAAGGCGATTTCCGGTAGGCGCGCAAGCCACCGGCGCCCTTCTTTCCCTCCGTCGCGGGATCCCTTGAGACCATTGACACACCTGCGAGGAAGACCTGTGCGACGCATGACCTCCGCCCTCCTTTCCCTCAGCGCCCTGCTGACCGCCTCCGTGCTGGCCGCCCCCGCGGCCGGCGCCGCCCCGCAGAACGACCGGCAGCCGACCGTCGTACCCGCAGGCTGGGAGACGGTGGACGGGGCCGAACTGGCACGGATCACCGGGACCGGCGAGAGAGCCAAGGCCCCGTCCGCTCTCAACCGCAGCGCCTCGGGCCGCAGCGCCTCCGCCCTGGCGGACGAATCCGAGACGCTCGCCGTCCAGTCGGTCCGCAACGGAAAGTTCGCCGCCACCGAGAAGAACTACGCGTCGCCCAACACCGGTGTGGTGCGCGCACGTTCCGCCGAAGTGACCGGCGCGTGGGAGGGCTTCGCCTTCGAATGGCACGAGACCACCGAGACCTACGCCCTGAAGTCCCTGGCGAACAATCGCTATGTCGCGGTCGAGGGCAACTACACCGGCAACTCGCAGAACGTCCTGCGCGCCCGGTCGACCGGCGCGGGCACCTGGGAGCGGTTCACTCTCTACTACAACGAGGACCTGGACCGCTGGGCGCTCCAGTCCGCGCTGAACGGCCGCTTCGTCGCCATGGAGAACAGCTACACGGGATCGCTCCAGTACGCGTTGCGCGCCCGGTCCCTCGAAGTCACGGGCTCGTGGGAGCAGTTCGTTTTGTACAAGATCGAGAACTGACCGCGCCGGGCCCTGCCGCGGAACCGGGGGCCCGCCGTCCACACCTCACGCCCGTACGGGGCCGGGTGCGGGGCGACGGGCCCCCGCGCCCGTACCGGCACGAAGACCGAGTGACGGGGCCCACGCCCGTACGGGAACAGGAACAGGAACGAGAGCGAGTGCGGGAACGAGTACGGGCGCCTGCGGCAAGTGGCCGGCAGGCCCCGCCCGACCGTACGGCCCCGCCTCAGGCGGCCGCCCCTGCCAGCGACCCGACCCCCGGCCCGTCCAGGTCGTCGAGCGCCACCCGGCGCCCCGACACAGCCAGGAGCAGGGACAGGGCGGGGCCCGCCGCCTCCGGCCCCTCGCTGGCTGTGCGTGACGTGGCGCGGTGAGATCTCCGGCGGGGTGGCCGGCAAGTACGGCACCAACTGCGGATCCCTGGACGCGAACCGGTGACGGACCCGCACTGAACGGGAGCGGCCCACGGCGTGGTGTGCGCACACCAGGCGGCGGGCCGCAGTTTGCGTCACATAGGGGGCCGGAGCCGGGGCCGGGTCATGGGGTTACGGAGTCGCCGCCGCCCTCCTCGCGGTGCTCGCCGCCGGTGTCACCCCCGCGACGCCCCCCGGGACAAGTTTCGTCCTCGCCCGCGCCGGGCCGCTGACGGGGCGACGCGCGACCACGCACTGGCGGCGCAGCGGCCAACTGGCCGACGAATTCCCCGAGGTGATTGACGTCGAGGACGTGCTCTACGTCGACCACGGCGATGTGGCGACCAGCGCAGGCAGCGGGGCGGGCATCGACCTCTGCCTCCACCTCGTACGGTCCGACCTCGGCTCCTCCTACGACTCCCAGGTGGCCCGGAGCATGGTGCTGCCGCCGCACCGGGACGGCCAGCTCCCGTACGCGGCCCCGCCCACCCCGCCCGGGCCGGCCTGTCGTCGGCGGTCAACCTGCGGCGGCGGTTCCGCACCGCCCTCGGGACGACGCCGGGCGCGTACCGCCGCCTCTTCGGCGAAGCAGCAATAGCAAAGGTCCTGGGCGGTGGCCGAGTGAACAGGGCGACCGGGCACGCACCCCACCACCGCTGACGTAACACCACCATCTCGCCGGCCTGGGCCAGTTCGATCCGAATCCGCCCCGCCGGTGTTCCGTGACACTCACCCGTACGGCGGATAAAAAGTCGTCGCACATGCAACCAACATCACCCCGGACCGCGTCGTCAGACCTGCCCGTGCCGGTCACCGGCCTACGGAACACCTGTCTCCTTTCCGCTCACCTTCGGAGGATCCCGTGCGCAGACTCACCGCCACCCTGATGACCCTGGTCTCCACGGCCGCCGTCGTCGGCACCACCCTCGTTGCCCCGACCGTCGCCGTGGCCGCGGACACCTGGCGGACCCACGACAAGAACTGCAAGACCATCAACGACATCAACGCCCAGCCGCTCGGCTCGGTCTGCGCGGAGGTCCAGAAGCGGGTCACGGCCTCCGGCGCGGTCAACGGCTACCGGGGGCGCGTGACCGTGGACCCCACCGACGGCAACTGGCTGAAGCCGACCACCTACGCCTGGTCCACCTCCGGCGGGCTCGGTGAGGTGTGCGGCGGAGGCTGCCCGCAGCAGACCACCGCCTGGTCGTCCCCCTGGACCTCGGTGAAGACGGTTCCGGGCAGCTACGCGGTCCGGGGCGAGTCCAGCGGCGGGAACTTCGACGTGTCCGCCTCCTGGAGCGACTGGTTCCAGCTCGCGGAGAAGTGCGCCACCTACTCCGGCGCCGGTGAGGTCTGCGTACGACGGCACGAGCGCACCCACCGCGGGATTCTGCAGGAGCGCGGCCAGATCGCCGTGCACCCCGCGAAGAGCAAGTGGATCGAGCCGCGTACGGTCCGGGTCGGCACCGTCAACGACGGCACGACCTCGGCCACCAGCCGCGACCTGTGCGACCCGTCGTGCACCCGGCGCAGCGCCAACTGGTCGGCCACCGTCTCGCGCACGCTGGTCGGCCCCAGCGGCACCTTCGAGGGCTTCGCCTCGGCTTCCTTCGCCCTGCCGTCGGGCACCGTGAAGACCCTCAAGGCCTCGTACTCCTGACCGCGAGAACGATGAAGAAGTGAGGGGAGGGGAGGGGAGGCCTGTACGGGCCCCGCCCTCCCCTCGAACCGGGGTCGAATCCCTCAACGCCGGGACAGCTTGCCCCGCTTGAGGTGCAGTACCTCGTCCGACGCCTCGGCCACCCGGCCCAGGTCGGGAATCAGCCCGGCCGGGCGGACCGGAACCTGCGCCGGTACTCCGTCGGCGTCGCGTTCAACCTCCGCCGGAACGCCCGTACCAGCGTGTCCACCGTGCCGAACCCGCAGACGGACGCGACACGTTCGAGAGTGGCGTCGGAGGACTCCAGCTCGTTACGGGCCTTCTCGACCCGTACGGACTCGATGTAGGCGTGCGGGGTCATGCCCAGCTCGGTCTTGAAGATCCGGGTCAGATGGCGGTCGCTGACGTGCGCGTGAGCGGCCAGGTCCGCGACGGTGAGTTGCAGCCCGATGTTGCGCAGGATGTGGTGGCGGAGGTCCTCGATGCGCCGCGTGGTGGAAATCTGCTCCAGCGGCACGCTGAACTGGCTCTGCCCGCTCTGCCGCTTGAGGTACATCACAAGCTGCCGGGCGACGCGCAGCGCGATCTCCTCGCCGAGGTCGTCGGCGATCAGGGCGAGCGACAGATCGAGGCAGGCGCTGATCCCGGCCCCGGTCCACACATCGCCCTCGCGGATGAAGATCGGGTCGGCGTCGACCTCGATCTCCGGGTGATCGGCGGCGAGTTGCCGCGCGGTGGACCAGTGGGTGGTGGCGCGCTTGCCGTCGAGGAGACCGGCGGCGGCCAGCAGATGCGCCCCGACGCAGACGGAGGTGACGCGCCGGGTGCGCGCGGCGAGTTCCTTCACCCGCTCCACCAGCTCGGGGTCGACGAGGGCGTGCACCCGCCGCTCGCTGTCGACCTCCACCGAGCCGGGGACGATGAGGGTGTCGATGCTCCGCCCGGCGGCCTGCGCGAAGGTGAGGTCCGGGAGAATGCGCACCCCGGCCCCCGTGGTGACGGGGTCCAAGGACTCAGCGACCAGGGCGACTTCGTACCCCGCCGCGTCGTCGGTCTCGCGCCGGGCGAGCGAGAACACCTCCGGCGGCCCGGTGACGTCGAGCAGATCGACGCCCTCGAAGAGAACGATGACGACGAGTCGTCCGGTGGTGTCCATGCACGGGCCTCCTGACGTCGACAGCGACAGCCACAGCCACAGCCACACGCATGTCGGTATCTGCATGTTAGACGTCATTGTGGACATCCCCGCCGGACCCTAGCGTGGAGAACAGCTCTCCACCCGAGCAGAGCTCACCCTCTCCCCGACACACGACCTCCCCGAGGCGGTACACCCATGTCCCGAACCACCCTGCGCGAACTCAACGGCTTCGACGCGACCCCCGCCACGCTGACCGGCTCGACGCTGATCCTGGTCGACCTTCAGAACACCTACACCCGCCGGGTGCACTACGCCGCCCTGGCCACCATCGGCGACCTGTACGGGGTCGTCGTCGCATCCCAGAAGGAGATCGTCCGATGAAGCTGCTCCGTACCGCGACCGCGATCGGCGTCGCCGCCGTCCTCACCACCACCGGCACGGCGTGCGGAGGGAGTTCGACGGCCGCGACCGGCAAGGACGACGGCTCCAATGCCTCGGCCACGCCGAACGCCGCCGCGGAGACCACCTCGAAGAACGTCGCCGAGGACACGACGACCCTGCGGGAACTCAGCAAGCTCGACGAGACCCCCGCCACGCTCGCGGACGCGACGCTGATCCTCGTCGACTACCAGAACACCTACACCGAGGGCGTGATGGAACTCGACGGCTGGAAGCCCGCCGTGGAGAACACCGCGGCCCTGCTCAAGCGCGCCCGCGCGGCGAAAACTCCGGTCATCCACATTGTCGACAAGGGCTACGACCTGGCATCGGAGCCCGGACAGATCATCCCGGCCGTGAAACCGGCCAAGGGCGAGCCGGTCGTCGAGAAGAGCGTCCCGAACGGCTTCCACGACACGAACCTGGCCGACGAGGTCAAGAAGGCCGGGCGCGAGAACGTCATCATCGCCGGGTTCATGACCAACATGTGCACACTGTTCACCACGCAGGGCGCGTTCATCAACGGCAACAACCCGACCGTCGTCGCCGACGCCTCGGCGACCCGCCCGCTGCCGCTGAACGGCAACCCGAACGGCATCCCGTCCGAGCAGCTGCACGCCTCGGCGCTCGCCACGATCCAGGACCTCTACGGGGTGGTGGTCCCGACGCAGGAGTCCCTGAAGTAGCCCTGCGCGTGCATCGGCGGGCGCGGTTCGCCCTCGCCGGCCGCGAGGCCGGCACCCCGGAAATCCACGGGCACCCCGCCCGGCCCCCGTGATACACCTCCCTGCCATGGCAGACCTGATGACCGAGCGGCTCGTCCTGCACCCGATATCCGTGGACGAGGCCGAGCAGATGGCGACGGGCGAGCCGACCGCCGACTCGCGCTGGGAGCTCGGGTTTCCGGCCGAGGCCGACGTGTCCGTGGCCGAGCGCTTCCTGGAACGCTGCGCGACCACCGGCAACCCTCAGCCGTTCGGCCCGTACGTGATCCGCCGCCGCTCGGACCACCGGGCGATCGGCGGAGTGGGCTTCCACCGGCCCCCGGACGAACACGGCAATGTCACGATCGGCTACGGCCTCGTCGCGTCGGCCCGGGGCAAGGGTTACGCCTCCGAGGCCCTCCGCGCCCTGCTGTCCCTCGCCCGGGCCGAGGGCGCCGCCTCGGTGAAGGGCGACGCCGACCACGCCAACACGGCGTCGCAGCACGTGATGGCAGCGGCCGGCATGCTCCCGGCCGGCGAGGACGAACGCGTTAGGTACTTCGCCGTCTCCTGGAATCCGTGAACCCGGGTTTCTTGGCCCTGCGCCCTGCGCCCTACGTTCGTGGCGCGTGCTCAACCGTGCCGGTGGGCCGGTCCCCACGAAGTCCCGGGCGCCGGAGGTGACGATGGCCCACGGGTTGGCGGAGAGCGACTTCAGGAGGGCGGGCGCTCCTTCGACCGGCCGGATGCCGTCCATCTCCTGGGCCAGCAGGCGGTCGAGCGCCCTCCGTTCGGCCGCCGGGTCCAGATGCGCGGCCACGTCCCTGACCGTGTCCTCAGGGCGGCGCCCGAAGGTCAGCTCCCACACCTTCTCGGGATCCAGGCCTCGCGCCGCCGACCACGCGTCCCAGACCCTGCGGTGCGCGCCCGCCGAGTCCAGCAGGACCCCGTCCACGTCGAAGAGCACGGCAGAGATTCTCATACGGGCATGCTCGCAGAGCTCTACTTGAGCTTGTACGAGCAGGGCTTGCCTTCCTTGTTCTCCACGACCTTCTTGCCGTCGACGGTGATCGAGCACGCTGCCGCGCCGAGCTTGCCGTCCGGCAGGGTCATGGGTCCGGGCGTGAGGATCACCAGCCGGCCCACCTCGCGCTCCGCGCCCCGCGCGGCGAGGGTGGCCGTCTTCTTCCAGGGCAGGGTGATCTGCTCGAAGTCGGAGTCGTCGAGGGTGTACATGACGGTGCTCGCGCCTGTGCCCCCGACCTCGATCGTCACCTCGTGCGGGGTGCCCTCTCCCCCGGCCTTTCCACCGGACGGCTTCGGCGTCCCGGTGGCCTCCGCGGCCGGGCCTTTCGCCTTGCTGTCCTTCGCGGGCTCCTCCGCACCGCATCCCGTCAGCAGGATCGCGGCCATGGCGAAGCTCGCCCCGATAAGTATCTTGCGCATCATTTCCCCCGCGCTGGACATTTCCGGCGGTACTCGGCCCGCCAAGGTTTCTCGAACAACCCTATAAGGCCGATGGATCGCGCCTTGCCATCCGCGAAGCTCCTGCCGGGTCGCGCTCGGCCGCGACCCGGTAATCCCCCGTGAAGCCCCCACCGGATCGTTCGCCACCGCGAGCCGGTGCGGCACGACATCAACTACTAAAGAAACAAGAGAAATAACCCAACCCGACCCAACCCGACCCGGTGTGAACCTGACGCGCCCGCGGGCGTGGGCGGTCCTCAGAAGGCTTTCAGGGCTTCGTCACTCACACGGGTGATATTTCCCAACTCAGCTCGCTTTTCGGCAGGTTGCCCGGCATATGCTCACGCCAGACCACACCCGACATACGTCGGCCCCCGACCGGGACTGCAATCCCAACCGAGGGCCTGGCCACCAAGGAAGACAAGACCTTCCCGATGGATACCCAGCAGAATACTGCCCTCACCCGCGCCCTGGCGGAGGTTCCCGGACCTCTCCCCACCTCCGGCGTCATCCACATCACCCTCCCGCACACCGACCGCTTCACCGTCGTCGGCAACCACCTCGCCCAGCACCCCGACCTCAGCTGCACCGCCGTCGGGCTCGCCGTACGCATCCAGTCCCTGCCCCAAGGCACCGAGGTCAGCATCAAGGCGCTCACCGCCCGCTGCAAGGAAGGCGAGAAGCGCATCGCCGCCGCCCTGCGCGAACTCGAAGCCCACGGCTACCTGCAACGCTTCCGCAACCGGCTGCCCGGCGAGAAGGTCATCACCCGCACCGTCTTCTGCAACCAGCCCGCCGCGCTGACGCACCCCCGCCGCCAGAGCAGCCAGACACCCGTACCCGCTCCGGCCCCGGCACGGTCCCAGCCCCCCGTGCCGGACCCGGATGCGGAACCGGAACCGGAACCGGACCCGGTGCCTGTGCCACCCGGTCCGCCACTACCTCCCGTACCCCTCGGAACGTCCGCGCCGGAAACTCGCGTACCCCTTCCCGTACCGCCCCCGCCCGCGCCGCTCTTCGTTCCGCTCGTACCGCCCCCGACCGCACCCAGGACCCCGCGCCCGCCCCTCCCCCAGCCCAGCACCCTCACCCCTGAACTCGGCCGCGCCGCCACCGCGCTCCTCAGCGACCTACGCCGCCACGCACCCGAGTTCACCCTCTCCGAGGACGACATCCGTCACCTCGCCCCCGCCGTCGCCACCTGGCTCGAACGCGACGCGCACCCCGACACCATCCGACGCACCCTCACCGACGCCCCGCCCCAGCCCCTCCGCCACCCCGTCAAACTGCTGAAGCACCGGCTGACAGCCCTCCTGCCCCCACCGCTCCCCGGCGCACGCGACCTCGCAGCCCCCGCCCGGCCCCGCATCGTCGTCACGCCCTTCCAGACCTGCGACGACTGCGACCGCGCCTTCCGCTCCCCCACCCCGGGCCGCTGCCGCGACTGCCGCGAAACCCGCGCATATCGCGAGCAGCGAACCGAGGGCGTACGAAACGAGGGCGTGTGTGCCGCCGCCTGATCCGCCGGAAGCCCCAGGGCTACTGCGGCGCCTGGGAGGCGTGGAAGTCGAGGGCGTATCCCAGCCACCGTCCTCGGTGGGGTTGCAGGATGCGGTAGTAGTCGTGCAGGACCTCGGGCGCGTCGGACGACAGTCTGGCGGGCATCAAACCCTCCGGTTCCGGGCGGCAGCCGTCCTGCGCGCTGCCGGCTCGACGGCCACGAGCCCGACCCTAGGCTCCTCCGGTCCGTACATCGCGCTGCCGCTCCCGCACCCGCCGCCGCATGCGCGCAGCGGGGATGGAGAGGGCCAGCAGGACCGGGATCCCGGCGGCGATACCGACCCAGAGGACGAGGGCGAGGTAGCCGTAGGCCGCGTTACGCGAGTCCTGGTCAGCCCGGATCAGGAAGACGACGCTCACCACGAGCGCCACCGCCATGAGGGCCCCCACGACGATCGCGGACCAGGTGAGAAGGCCGGCCCGGCGTCGGTAGGCGGCCGTGATCTCCCCGGGCCGCGGCGGCACGAACCAAGGCCCGCCGGGCGGATGGGGTCGGTGCGGGGGCGGCGGCTGCTGGGCGGACATGGGCCCAGTTCTACGCCGCGCCGCCCCGGAACACCACCCCGTCGCGGGTCACGTCTTGTGGCCGTCCCAGTTCACCGCGCTGAAGCTCCGCACCAGGGCGACCAGCGCCGCGCCCAGCCGCCAGTCCACCTCCGGTGCGTGCAGATGCAGTTTGTCCCCCCGCGACCGGAACTCCAGCGGCATCCGCCCGGCCGCACGCCAACGGATGCGCCGAGGAGCCCGCGCGGCCCCGGCCTCGTTCCCCGGGACGCTGTCGAACACCGTGATGAGGACGAGCACCACCATCAGAGGCAGGCACAGCCACCACAGGAACCACCACACGATCCGGCCCTTGTAGCCGACCATGTCGGGGCCGCCGGGCCGGGTCACGGTCCAGCGGGTGCGCAGGCCCCGGCCCCGGAACGCCTTCTCGCGCACGATCGTGCCGATCAACTCGCCCTGGGGGCCCAGCACCTGGAAGGTGGCGACCCCGCCGCCGGCGGACCGGGTCACCACGGTCGCCACCCGTTCCCGGCGGTGTTCGTCGGTCCACAGCGCGAAGGAGCGGACACCGGTCTTGCGGGCCTCCAGGTAGGCGGGGACGCCGCCCGGGGGCAGTTCACGCTCGGGGCGGGCCACCACGCTGTGCGTCCCCGATCCGTCGAAGAAGTCGATGGTGTCCTCGACCGTAGGCGGCGGGGTGAGGCTCCGGACCTTTCTCCGGCCGCTGTTCATCCTCAGTACGTTGCTCACCCGGGATTCTCCTTGGTGGGTCCGACAACCGGCCGCCTACTTTAAGGGTCAACGAGCTTCGCCAAGAAGACCGGCAGGAAGACCAACGAGAAGGGGCGGCCGGCCCGCAGGCCCGCCGCCCCTCCCTCATCCCACACCCTGCTACTGGACGACCGTGATCCGGTCCGTCGCCGGCGGGGCCAGCGGAGCGGCGGCCGTGGAGTGCGCCGCCAGGTAGGCGTTGAACAGGTCCAGGTCGGACGCGCCGACCAGCTTGTTCGTGCCCTCGCCCAGGGCCGGGAAGCCGTCGCCGCCGCCCGCGAGGAACTCGTTCATCGCGACACGGTAGGTGCGCGCCGGGTCGATCGCCTCGCCGTTCAGCTTGATGCTGTCGGCGACCACGCGGTCCGCGCCGCTCTTCGTCAGGTCGAGCGTGTAGGTGAGGCCCTCGGAGACCTGGAGGATCTTCGGGCTGGCCTCGTTCGGGCCGCTGACCTGCTGCTGGAGCGCGGTGACGAGCTGGGCGCCGGTCAGGTCGACGACGTTCATCATGTTGGTGAACGGCTGCACGGTGAACGCCTCGCCGTACGTGACGACCCCGTCGCCCTCACTGCCGGACGCCTTGTGCACCAGGTCCGCGCGGATACCGCCCGGGTTCATGAACGCGACTTCCGCGCCGCCCTTGTCGGCCGGGGCGAGCCCTTCGAGCTGGGCGTCGGCGATGACGTTGCCGAGCGGCTTCTCGGGGGCCGTGGAGCCGCGGCCGTTGATGTCGGCGCTGATCCAGCCCTGCGGCTTGTTCGCGATCGGGGCGGCCAGCTTGTTCCAGCGGTCGATGAGGCGGGTCATGTCGGGTGCCTTGGGCTGGTCCCGGGTCACGACGTGGTTCGCGGACTTCACCGACGTACGGACGATGTCCTTGGTGCGGCGGTCGTAGGTGAGCGTGGTGTCCGTGTAGAGCTTGCCGAACGACGAGGCCGAGGTGACCATGCGCGGCTTGCCCGCCGGGTCCGGGACCGTGCAGACGTACGCCTGGTGGGTGTGGCCCGTGACCAGGGCGTCCACCTTCGGCGTGATGCCCTTGGCGATGTCGACGATCGGGCCCGAGATGCCGTCGCCCGCGCCGGGGCTGTCGCAGTCGTAGTTGTACGAGGTGGAGGCCGGGGCCCCGCCCTCGTGGATCAGCGCCACGATCGACTTGACGCCCTTGCGGTCCAGCTCACGGGCGTACTTGTTGATCGTCTCGACCTCGTCGTGGAACTTCAGGCCCTTGACGCCGTTGGCCGTGACGATGTCCGGCGTGCCCTCCAGGGTCACCCCGATGAAGCCGATCTTGACGCCGTTCTTCTTCCAGACCGTGTACGGCTTCAGCAGCGGCTTGCCGGTCTTCTCCTTGGTCACGTTGGCCGCGAGGTAGGGGAAGTCCGCTCCCTTGAACTTCTTTCCCTTCTCGTAACAGCCCTCGACCGGGTGGCAGCCGCCGTTCTGGAGGCGGGCCAGCTCGGTGGCGCCCTCGTCGAACTCGTGGTTGCCGACCGCCGTGACGTCCAGGTCGAGGCCGTTCAGCGCCTCGATCGTCGGCTCGTCGTGGAAGAGGCCCGACAGCAGCGGGCTCGCGCCGACCATGTCACCGCCGGCCGCCGTGACGGAGTACGGGTTGCCCTTGCGCGCGGTCCGCAGCGAGGTCGCCAGGTACTCGACGCCACCGGCCGGGATCGCCTCGACCGTGCCGTCGGGGTGCGTCTTGGAGACGTTCCCCGCCGAGCCGGCCGGCGGCTCCAGGTTGCCGTGCAGGTCGTTGAAGGACAGCAACTGCACATCTACGGTACGGGGCTTGTGGCCGTGACCGTGGCCGTGACCGTGCCCGTTGCCCCGGTCGTGGGCCCCGGCCGGCATCGCGGCGACGAGCGCGCCCACGGTGGCCAGACCGGCCGCGGCGGCGAGCACCCGCCGGGACGCACGGTTCTTCTGCGGAGTCGCTGCCATCGGTCCCCTTGTGTGTCAGTCGTGGTGTCACTTCTGGAATCCTGCGTGCGGCAGCCTAGAGTCAACGCGCGTAGCGCAACAGGTGTTCGGGGTTACGGACTGGTTGCCATCCGGCCAAATGGCTCCTTTGCGTGCCGTAGACGGCCCGACGTCCCCGCCACAGATGGCCGGGCTCCCCGCCGCAGTCGGCCGGGCTCCCTGCCGCAGGCACCCCGGCCGCGCACCCGCCCCGCCACGCCACCACCGGGCGCACCCCTCGCCGTACGCTCGGAGGCATGACGACTGACTCACCCCTTCCCGCTCCCGGACGCGAGGTTCAGGCCCTCGACGCACTCGACTCCGCGCAGGCCGAGGCCGTCCTCGCCCTGCTCGCCGACGCGGCCGGGTCCGACGGCCGGCAGGCGGTCTCCGAGCAGGGCAGGCTCCGGATCCGCGGCGGACACCGCGACGGCGTACGGCACTTCCTCCTCACCGTCGACGGCACGCTCGCCGGGTACGCCCAGCTGGAGGACACCGACCCGGTCGAGGCCCCGGCCGCCGAGCTGGTCGTCCACCCCGACCGGCGCGGCAACGGGCACGGCCGGGCGCTCGGCGCCGCCCTCCTCGCGGCGACCGGCAAGCGGCTGCGGGTCTGGGCGCACGGCGGCAGCTCCGCGGCCCGCCACCTCGCCCAGGTCCTCGGGCTCTCCCTCTTCCGCGAGCTGCGCCAGCTGCGGCGGAGCCTGATCCCGCTCGACCTCGCCGAGCCGGTCCTGCCCGAAGGCGTCACCGTACGGACCTTCGAGCCGGGCCGGGACGACGCCGCCTGGCTCGCCGTGAACCGCGCCGCGTTCGCCCATCACCCCGAGCAGGGTTCGCTGACCCAGCAGGACCTTGACGACCGCAAGGCGGAGCCCTGGTTCGACCCGAAGGGCTTCTTCCTGGCCGAGCGGGACGGGGAGATCGTCGGGTTCCACTGGACGAAGGTGCACGCCGAGGAGCAGCTCGGCGAGGTGTACGTCGTCGGCGTGCTGCCCGACGCCCAGGGCGGCGGCCTCGGCAAGGCGCTGACCTCGATCGGCCTGCACCACCTGGCCGCCCAGGCGCTGCCCACCGCGATGCTCTACGTGGACGCGGACAACACGGCGGCCGTGACGGTCTACGAGCGCATCGGCTTCACCACGCACGAGGTGGACCTGATGTACCGCACGGAATCCTGAGGCCTCTCACCACGGCTCACCACGGCAGCTTCCGGAGCGTCGCCGCCACAGAAGAGGACCAGCCGACTCGGCAGAAAATCTATCGTGGCGGGAGTAGACATCCGGCCGTGGGTGGGGTTAGCGTTTTCCTCGTGGCCGGAAGAGAAACCGGCACGGGAAGAGGCACGGCAGTGGAGCGAGGGAGCCGGAAACGGTGGGTTCCCCCGTTGGCTGCCGGGCCGGCGGTCCCAGGGGCCGCGTGCAGTAGTCGCAGTACCGGCAGTACCGCAGTACCGGAACAGTGAACCGAACGCAGTAAGGAGCAGACGCCATCAGGATCGCCTGAGCGAGGAAGACTCCGCTCGGGTACCGCAGACCCCGGAACGGAAGGTGGTCCCCGGTCAAGCATCCGCGATCCCCGCTTCCCCGCCCTCCTGGGCGGACCGGCGGAACAGATGAGCCGGCGCAGTCGGCCGGCAGATGGTGTTGAAAGCTCGGGGCCCGAGCGCCGCCAGGTGCTCGGGCCCCCCGACGTGTCCCCGAAAGAAGAGGTGCTATGCCCCCTCGCAGTACCCGCCCCACCGACAAGTTCGACGATGACGACTACCCCGCCTACACCATGGGCCGGGCCGCCGAGATGCTCGGCGCCTCCCCCGCCTTCCTCCGCGCGCTCGGCGAGAACCGCCTGATCACCCCGCTGCGCTCGGACGGGGGCCACCGCCGTTACTCCCGCTACCAGCTGCGCATCGCGGCCCGCGCCCGTGAACTGGTCGACCAGGGCACGAAGATCGAGGACGCCTGCCGCATCGTCATCCTCGAGGACCAGCTGGAAGAGGCACAGCGCATCAACGAGGAGCTGCGCGCCGCACGGACGCAGTAGACCTCCCCCGGACACGCACCCCGGGCACATCCCCCGGACGCACAGGGGCGGCGTCGATTGACGCCGCCCCTTCCTTGGTGCACCCTTTCACTACTCAATTAGTGAAAGGGTGGTGACCATGGCAGAACCCGCAGCGGTCGAGTTCCGCATCGACCGGCGCAGCGGCGTCGCCACCTACCTCCAGATCGTCCAGCAGACGAAGCAGGCCCTGCGCCTGGGCGTTCTGGAACCCGGGGACCGGCTGCCCACCGCCCGCGAGGTCGTCGAGGCCACCGCCATCAACCCGAACACCGTCCTGAAGGCCTACCGCGAGCTGGAACGCGAAGGCCTCGTCGAGGCCCGCCGCGGGCTCGGCACCTTCGTCCGCAGGACGCTCGGGGGTGCGGCCGAGGCATCCGCCTCCAACTCGCCGCTGCGCACCGAACTCGCCGACTGGGCCCGCCGGGCACGGTCGGCGGGGCTGGAGAAGGACGACGTCGGCGCGCTGTTCACCGCCGTGATCGACAGCATCTACCGGGGGGACCAGGACCGATGACAGAAGCGGCGATCGAGGCACACGGCCTCGGAAAGACCTACGGGCGCAGGGGTGGCGGCCACCGCGCCCTGCACGACTGCTCGTTCCGGCTGCCCGCCGGACGCGTCTGCGCCCTCGTCGGGCCCAACGGCGCGGGGAAGTCCACCCTGTTGAACCTGGCGGCCGGCCTGGACCGCCCCGGCGCCGGATCCCTCGCCGTCCTCGGCTCCATCGAGTCCGCCGACGTACGCGACCGCGTCGCCTACGTCGCCCAGGACAAGCCTCTGTACCCGCAGCTCACCGTGGCCGACACCCTGTGGGCGGGGGCCGAGCTGAACCCCGGGCGCTGGGACCGGGCCACCGCCGGCCGGATCGCCGGACCGCTGCCGCAGGGCGCCCGCGTCCGTACGCTCTCCGGCGGGCAGCGCACCCGGCTCGCGCTGGCCCTCGCGCTCGGCAAGCGGCCCGAACTGATGCTGCTGGACGAGCCGATGGCCGACCTCGACCCTCTCGCCCGGCACGAGCTGATGGGCGTCCTGATGGCGGAGACCGCCGAGCACGGCACCACGATCGTGATGTCCTCGCACATCCTCACCGAGCTGGAGGGCGCCTGCGACTACCTCCTGTTCGTCGACGGCGGGCGCGTGCGGCTCGGCGGCGAGGCCGAGGACATCGCCTCCACCCACGCCCTGCTCACCGGGCAGGCAGGCCGCGACCTGGCCCCGCACACCGTCGTCGAGTCCCGCACGACGGGACGTCAACTCACCGCGCTCGTCCGGAAGGAGGGCCCCGTGGACACCGCCGCCTGGTCCGTCACCCAGCCGTCCCTGGAGGAGCTGCTGCTCGCCCACCTCCGCTCCCCTGACGCCCCGCCGCTGGTGACACCGAGCGCGAGCGCCGATTCCGGCGAGGTCCGCGAGGAGGTGGCGTCCGCGTGAACACCCTGACCCGCCCGAAGACCGACGCCGTCACCACGACCCTCGTCACCCTGCGGGGGCCCGCCCGGGTGCTGCTCCGCGTGCACCGCAAGACCGTCTGGGCAGCGGGTGCCCTGCTGGTCCTCGGCATCGGCATCGTCGTCGCGCTCCGTCTCTGGATGGCGTCCTCTCCGGTGCGGTGCGCCGACGGCGACACGACGGCGACGTGCGACGACGACATCTACGTCTCCAGCTACGCCCACACCTCCACCGAGACGTTCCTCGCCGACGGCGGCGCGGTGCTCGTCCTCCTGGCCGCGCTCGTCGGCGTCCTCGTGGCGGGCCCGCTGATCGCCCGCGAACTGGAGAGCGGCACCTTCCGGCTGGCCTGGGCGCAGTCGGTCTCCCCCGCACACTGGCTCGCAGCCCGGCTGGCCGTGCCCGCCGCGCTGGCGGTCACCGGCCTGACGGTCCTGGTCATCGCCTATCGCTGGGGCCTCTGGGCACTCCGGGCGGGCCCGAACCGCTCGGGGCTCAGATGGCACGCCGACGGCGTGTTCCCCGGTACCGGGCCCGCGATCCTCGGGTACGCGCTGCTGGCCGTGGCGGTCGGGGCGCTGTCCGCGGTGCTCGTCCGCCGCACCCTGCTGTCCATGACCCTGACCGCGCTCGTGCTCGGGGCGGTCGGCGGCGGCCTGGGCATCCGGCGCTACGAGCTGTGGCCCACCTCCTTCCGGAGGAGCGCCGAGATCATGGACTACGCCCCCGGCGACTGGCCGATCGATTCCGGGATGCTCACCACGTCGGGCGAAAGGCTGTACTGGCAGGACTGCTTCGGGGCCGACCCGACGCAGAGCGTCGAGGCCTGCATGCGCGGCCGGGGCGGCATCGGCTACTTCTCCGAATACCACCCCGCCTCCCACTACTGGCCCCTCCAACTCGTCGAGACCGGCATCCTCCTCGCCTTCGCCGCGCTCGCCGTGTTCGCCGCCTTCCGGGTCCTGCGCCGCCTCCACGGCTGAGCGTCCGCGCCCGGCAGAGCCGTCGTCCGGGCCCCACG
>NZ_JBHXJG010000160.1:0-17027 GCF_042723425.1 Streptomyces sp. NPDC058375
GCGGTACGGCGCTGCCCGCGCCCGGCCCCCACGCGCGACGCGGCGGCCCCGGGCCCGTGGGCGTGATCCGGGGCCGCCGCGTCCGAGCAGCCAACCGTGGGTCAGTAGCCGCTCCACCAGCGGCTGACCGCCTGCCAGAGCCGGACGGGGGCGGCCGGGCGGCGCTGCTGCGGGATCGTCGCCACCGGAGCGGGTGCGGGTTCGGCCGCGGGGGGTGCGGCGGCCGGGGCGGGCCGGGGGGCGGCGCCCGGGGCGTGGGCCGGCTCGGCTCCCGCGGTCTCGTGGCGGGGCTCGGGGACGGTCCTGGCCGGGGAGGAGATCTCCCAGGCGTCGGCGGGGCGGGGCGTGCGGGCCATCACCGAGAGCGGATCGGCGTCCAGCTTCTGCTGCGGGCTGGGGGCGAACTTCACCGGCAGCTCGACCAGGTGGCGGGACATGATGTTGCCGACCCAGCGCAGCTCGCTCTCGCCGACGCCTAGCTCCAGGTCCGGCAGGCGCATCAGGAGCGCGTCGACGCCGACGTCGGCGATCGCCCGGCCGATGTCCTGTCCCGGGCACTCGTGGGGGCCGCCGCTGAAGGCGAGGTGCGCGCGGTTGCCGCCCATGTCGGCGTTGAGGTCGGGGCGGACGGTGGGGTCGGTGTTGGCCGGGGCGATCCCGACGAGCAGGGCGTCGCCCGCCTTGATCTGCTGGCCGCCCAGCTCGGTGTCGCCGACCGCCCAGCGGCCGAAGACGGCGGTGAACGGCGGCTCGTCCCACAGCGTCTGCTCCACCGCCTCGGGCACGGTCATGTGCCCACCGCTGAGCCGGGCGCGGAAGCGCGGGTCGATGAGGACCATGCGCAGCACGTTGGCGATGAGGTTGGCGGTGGACTCGTACGCGGCGATCAGGATGAGGCGCAGGTGTTCGACGACCTCGATGTCGGTCATCGTCGCGGGGTGCTCGACGAGCCAGCTGGCGAAGTCCGGGGCGGGGTCGGCGCGGCGGCGTTCCACCAGGCGCGTCAGCACGGACACGATGTGGGCGTTGCTGGCCACGGCCGTCTCGGTGCCGCGGGTCATGTCCCGGGCGGCCTGGACGAGGCGCTCGTCGTACTCCTCGGGCATGCCGAAGATCGCGCACATCACCATCATCGGCAGGTGCTCCGCGAACTGGCTGACCAGGTCGGCGGTGCCCTTCTCGCAGAAGTCGTTGACCAGGCGGTTACTGAAGCGGTTGATGTGGCGGCGCACCCCGCGGGTGTCGATGCGCTCCATGCTGTCGGTGACCGCGCCGCGCTGGCGCTCGTGCTTGGCGCCGTCGGCGAACACGCAGACCGGCTGCCAGGTGAAGATCGGGGCGAGCGGGTGGTCCGGGGCGACGCTGCCGTCCTGGAGGGCCCGCCAGCGCCGCGAGTCCCGGGAGAACTGGGACGGCGTACGGGTGAGGTGGAGGTTCTCGCTGTGGCCGAGGACGAGCCAGGCGGGGACGTCGCCGTGGAGCAGGACCGGGGCGACCGTGCCGTGTTCGGCGCGGAGCTTGTCGTACAGGCCGGCCGGGTTGTTCTCCGCCTCGGGGCCGTAGAGCCGGCGCAGTCCGCCGGGGCCGATGTCGAGGTTGTGGGCCGGGCACTGGGGCGGGGGCACGGCGCCGGGTTCGTGGTGGAAGGGGCTTGTCACAGGGGCTCCAGGGATCAGGATTCCAGGGCTGGTGCACGGCTGCCGGGGGCTGGTGCGCAGATTCCGGGGCTGGTGCACGAGCGGGCGGGACGATCGGGCGGGGCGTCCGGGCGCGGACCGGGCCGGGGGCGTACGCCGGGGGATGGTGTACGCCCCCGGCGGATGTCCGGTCGCCGGGCCCCGGGGACGTACGGCGTCAGGCGAGAGGGACGGCCAGGCTGTGCAGGTAGCGCATCAGGGTCATCAGCACATCGCGGCTGGAGGCCCGCAGCCGGGCGTCGCAGTCGATCATCGGGACCTCGTCCGGCAGGTCGAGGGCTCTGCGCAGGGCCTCGACCGGGTGGTGCGGCGCGTCGGGGAAGGTGTTCACGGCCACGACGAACGGCACGCCGCGCTCCTCCAGTCGGCCGATGACGTCGAAGCTGACTTCGAGGCGTCTGGTGTCGATGAGGACGACCGCGCCGAGGGCGCCCTCGAAGAGGCCGTTCCACAGGAACCAGAAGCGCTCCTGGCCGGGGGTGCCGAACAGATAGAGGATCAGTTCCTCGCTGAGGCTGATCCGTCCGAAGTCCATGGCCACGGTGGTGGCGGTCTTCGTCTCCACCCCGGCGTTGTCGTCGACGCCGACGCCGGCCTGGGTCATGGTCTCTTCGGTCGTCAGCGGCCGGATCTCGCTCACCGAGCCGACCATGGTCGTCTTGCCGACGCCGAACCCGCCGACGATCACGACCTTCACCGCGGCGGTGGCCGTGGTGGGGAGGACGTCCTCGGTGCGGGGTCCGGTGATCGTGTCAGAGCTTCTGAAGTCCATGCATCACCGCTTCGAGAAGGGACCTGTCGGGGAGAGTGGCGCGGACGATCGGCGCGCGCGACTCGATGAGCTCGGTCGCGAGGAGATCGCTCAGGAGCGAGGTGACCACGCTGAACGGCAGGCCGAGGTAGGCCGAGATCTCGGCGACGGACAAGGGGGCCTGACAGAGCCGCAGGATCGCCGCCTGTTCGGGCTGGAACGTCGGCGAGGGCTCCGCCTGCGCGACGACCATCGTGACCAGGTCGAGCGCGGCCCGTTCGCTGTCGTCGAGATCGCCGGTGATCACGTACAGCCGCTCCGGATCGAGGAGATCCGGGTCGGCCTTGCGGCGTTCTCGTCGAGGTCCACTCATCCGGACTGCCCGCCGTGGCGGGGCGGGCTGGTCAGGTGGGCTCCGATCCGCACGACCATGTCCCGCATCCGGGCCCCGACGAGTCCGGCGTCGACGGTCTCGCCGGCCAGGACCGCGAGATACGCGCCGGTGCCGGCCGCCATCAAGTAGAAGAACCCGCCGGTGACCTCGATGACGACGAGCTTCATCAGGCCGTCGCTGTACGGGATCTCGGTGGCCACCGCGGCGGCCAGACTCTGGAGCCCGGCGCAGGCCGCCGCCAGCCGGTCGGCGACGTCGGGGTCGCCGCCGTGCATCGCGATGCGCAGACCGTCCGAGGAGAGCACCACGATCTGGTGGATGCTCGGGACGTCCTCGGCCAGTTCCTTGAGCATCCAGTCCATGTTTCCCCGCTGCTGGATCACTTCAGGTCTCCCTTGTCCCACGCGTCATCGGAGTCTTCGCCGTGCTTTCGTTCCTGCGGTACGCCGTTGACGGCCTTGGTGAAGGCCTCCAGCCACAGGCCGGGGGGCTTCTCCTCGCCGCGTCCGCCGTCCGTCGCGTCACCCGGTCCGGGCTGGAACCCGTTGGCGGGGACCGGGGACGGCGGGGGCTGCTGCGGGAGGTTGTGCGAGCCGAGCGGGGCGCGGCCCCGGCTGCGGCGCTGCGGCAGCCCGTTCTCGGTCCACTCGGTGACCACGGGAACGTCGTCCTCCATGGGCGCCGCGGGAGCGGCCGGGCGCGAGGTGGCCGTGGGGGCTCCGGTGGAGACCGGCGCGGCCACGGATGGCACGGGGCCGGTGGGCGCGGGCTTGGGCTTGCGCTTGCCGGGCGGCGGCACCACGTGCTGGAGCTGCGACATGTCGAGCGAGCTGGTGGGCCGCGAGGTGGCGCCGATGCCGTGGGCGATGCCCGGGGCGGGCCCGGTGGTGATCATCTCGCGCGGCACGATGAGGACGGCGCGGACGCCGCCGTACGCCGACTGACGCAGCGACACCTGGAGCTGGTACATCCGGGAGAGCCGGCCGACGACGGCCATGCCGAGGCGCGGGGACTCCCCGAGGTCGTTCATGTTGATGCCGGCCTGGGCCTGGGCGAGCATGTTCTCGGCGCGGGCGCGGGCCTCCTCGCTGAGGCTGACGCCGCCGTCCTCGATCTCGATGGCGATGCCGGTCTGCACCTCGACCGCGGTGACGTGCACCCGGGTCTGGGGCGGCGAGTAGCGGGTAGCGTTGTCGAGGAGCTCGGCGCAGGCGTGGATCAGCGGTTCGACCGAGGTGCCGACGATGGCGACCTTGGCGATCGAGTGCAGGTCGACGCGCTGGTACTCCAGGATGCGGGACATCGCGCCGCGCAACACGCTGAACAGCGGTACGGGCTTGGGCCACTGGCGGCTGGGGCGGGCGCCGCCGAGCACGGCGATGGAGTCGGCGAGCCGGCCGATCAGCGCGGTGCCGTGGTCGATGCGCAGCAGGTCGTCGAAGACCTCGGGGTTGCGCCCGTAGTGGTCCTCCATCTCCCGCAGTTCACTGGCCTGGCGGTGCACGATCGCCTGGACGCGGCGGGCGACGCTGACGAAGGCGCGCTGGGCGGAGTCACGCCGCGCCTCCTCGTTGTCGATGACTTCGAGGACCTGGTGGATCTGCTCACGCAGCGCCCCCGGCAGGTGCCGGTTGGCCACGTCCGCGTCGACGATGTCACGCATCACTTCTTCGGGCGAATTGCCCACGCGCAGCCGCCGGATGGCGGCGGGCATGACTTCCTTGGTGAGCCGTACCGTCTCGGCGTCGTGCGAGAGGATGCGGTGTTCCAGGTAGGCGATGCGCTGTTCGTACTCGGCGCGCTGGACGCGCATGGCGCGTCGGCGGCGGTGGAGCGCCACGGTGAGCACGGCGACCACGAGCGTGGTGATCGCGCCGCACACGGCGACTGGTATCCGCGCGGCCGGTGCGACCAGGGCCGATCCGGCGGCGGCCGCGCCGAGGAGCAGGGCCACGGGCAGCAGGACTACGCGGACGACGGGAATTTCTCTGTCGGTCGGCGGTGATTCAACACGGACCATCTAAAACCCTCTGGCGGTTGATTCCGGGATGTATGCGCACGTGAGCGGAGACCTAGGACAAGTGCTCGAATTCATCTCAACTCGACTTCACTGCGCGTGAGCTTAGCCAGATCAGAACAGTGCTTCGGCATATTCACCCAACCCCCTGCGGAAGCCCGCCGAGAGGAATACACTCACCAGTTTTTGCACGCTGCGCTGCGGAGCGTGCGCAGGGAGTGAGGGTGGCTGGAATGCGTCTATGACGAGAGTCGGTGGCGCAGAAAAGCACAGTAAAGCGCAGCAAACGTTGCCGGATTGCTGCGCTTTGCGGGGTAAATCACCTACACATCAGCCCGTTTCGCCCCCGCAGAAACCAGACAACGGCACACGTGATCGAACCGGATCGAAAGGTGCAGATTCCTGACCGTCGGACGGGTGACACGCGAGATCGCCCGCCCTGACGTCTCGGCGAAGCCACCCATCCGGGGCCCGTCGATGAGTCTCGTCAGCGTCGGGCGCCGCCGAGCCGCCCCTCCAGCTGGACGAGCAGCTCGCCCAGCCTGGAGCCGAGTTCGTCACGGCCGTCCTCGTCGAGGCCGGCGAGTACCGTGCGTTCGTAGGCGAGTTGTTCGGGCAGCAGCCGGTCGACCAGGGCCCGGCCCTCGTCGGTGAGGCGGACATGGGCGACCCGCCGGTCGCGGTCGTCGCCCCGGCGGTCGACCAGGGCGCGGTCCTGGAGGGTGCGCAGCCGCTTGGTGACGGCGGCTCCGGAGGAGAAGGTCTCGCGGGCCAGCTCGCCGGGGGTCAGCTCCCGGTCCGTCCGGCGTACGGCGCCGAGGAGGTCGAATTCGGCGCGGGTGAGTCCGGCGGAGCGCAGCGGGGCGTCCTCCGCCTGCTGGAGAAGGGCGGCGCAGCGGTTGATCCGGCCGATGATCTCCATCGGTCCGGTGTCGAGCTCGGGGTTGACGGCCTGCCACTGCCGGACCACCGAGGCAACGATGTCGTCGGTCACTCCGCTCCGATCGAAGGGGCATGGACCGTGGGCCCGCGCCGTTGTGCTGTCGCGGCGAGCGTACGGTGTCCGGCCTGCTCGGCCGCGAGAAGGCGCTGCTCGGGCAGGGCGCGCTGCCACCACTCGCCCGCAGCGGTGTCGCCCGCCTCGCGCAGTTCGACGAGGCTCGCGGTGAGCGTCCGACGGGCCCGGTCCCGCTCAGTGGGGGCGGCGCGGGGGTCGGCGCGGGCCCGGTCGGTGGCGGCGAGCGCCCGTTCGACCCGGCCCGCCGCCCGCCGGTTGGTGACGAGCGTCGCGGCCAGGAATCCGGCGGCCGCGCCGAGGAGGGTGTCCAGGACCCGGTCGCCGATGAGTTCCCCGGCCGGGTGGGCGCCGCCGAACTCCAGGACCAGGAGGGCCATCGGGGTCACGGCGACGGAGCCGAGCCAGTAGTTGCGGGTGATGAGGGCCTCGGCGGCGAAACTGAAGAAGAGGCAGCAGCAGACGAGGGCGAGCGGGCCGGTCCGCGACAGCGGCAGGACGGCGGCGAAGACGAGCACGCCCAGGAGGTTGCCGAGGGTGCGCTGGAGGGCCCGGTTCCACGACAGGGTGATGTTGGCCTGGTAGAGGGAGGCGGCGGTGACGATCGCCCAGTAGGGGCGGCCGACGCCGAGCGCGGCGCAGAGGTACCCGGCGAGCGCGCAGCCCGCCAGCGTACGGACGGCCACCGGCAGCAGCGGAGATCCGGGGCCGAGGCGGCGCAGCAGGGCACGGCGGTTCGCGCGGCGGCCTTCGGGGGCCCGCAGGGCCACGCGTTCGGCGTCGATCCCGTGGAGTTCGTCGGCGGTACCGGGGGCCGGCGGCGGCGCGGGCACGGGCCCCCGGGCCCGGGTCAGGGCGGCCCACTCCCGCAGCCGGTCCGGATCCGCCGCCCCGGCGCCGAGACCCGGGGCCGCGAAGGCCGCTTCGGCATGCACCACGAGCCGTTCCAGCGACCGGCGTACGGGGGTGGGGCGGCCGGAGGCGAGCAGGCACTGCCAGGCGGCGTGCACGGCGGCGGCCGCGGCGTTGCGGTGACGGGGGCCGGGGTCGGCGGCGCACGCGGCAGCGGCCGCCAGGGCGCGGGCGACAGCGCGGCGTTCGGGCCCCTCGCGGCGGACCAGGGCGGGCGCGACGGCGACGAGCCAGGCGAACGCGCCCGCGCCGAGGGTCAGGGCGAGGTGGCCGGGGATCTGATCGGGGCGCTGCGGGGCGAAGAGGGCGGCGGAGCTGACGAAGGTGAAGATCACATGGCCGGGCGGCCCGATCCGGGTGGCGTCGCACAGCACCTTCTGGGCGGCGGCGAGCAGCGCCCCGACCGCGATGAGCACGGCGGTCGAGCCGGTGAGCGACGCGGTGGCCAGAGAGACGGCGAGCGAGGCCGCCATGCCGAGCACCACGCCCGCGACGGCCCGCGCCCGCCGGGCGTACGGCAGGCCGTGTGCGTAGAGCGCGCAGAGCGAACCGGCCATGGTGTACATGACGAGGTCGAGCCGGCCGAGGGCCAGGAGCGTCAGATGGGGGACGGCGGAGGCGACGACCACGCTGAGGGCGGGCTTGAACCAGGTGTCGGAGGGCCGCGAGAGCCGCAGGGCCGAGGCCAGCGGAAGGCTCCGGACAGCCGCGGGAAGGCCTCGTACGGCGGCCGGGAGCTTGCGGACGGAGGGCTGCTCGGCGCGGGTAGGTGTATCACTCACCCATATAATTTAACAGGTATTACACCTGTAAATTACCTACCCTCTGTTCGTGCGGCGGCGACTCGGGCACACTGTCCCGCGAACAACGCGACCCACATTCTTTGAATCTTCATGTACCCACTACGATGACGGGCGATGACCAGGGTGAGCACGCGGACCGACCGGCAGCGGTACCGCTCCCGCGCGCCCCTCGCCCTGGGCTGGGTCTTCTTCCTGCTGGCCGTGCTCTTCTGCTGCTCGGCCGCCACCTCGTCCGCCGCCGTGCCGGTCGCGGCGGGCCAGGCCGACGCGAGTGCCGTCCGCGCGTTCACCCCGACGCCCGACGCGGCCGTCGAGCCGGTCGTGCTGGTCTCTCCGGTGGACCGCGGTCTGGGGACGTCGTGCCACGGCGGTTCGACGCACACGGTGGCCGTCGTGCTTCCGGTGTCGTCCGCCCCCGTGGCCGTCCCCTCGCCCGTGGCCTTCGTCGCGGCCGCCCCGCTCACGGGGGCGGCGGCCATCAGAGGTCCCGCGCACGACGGTGTGCGTTCCGTCGATCAACTACGCCTTCAGGTCCTGCGGATCTAGAGGCCGGGTCCGCTCTCCCGCCGCGCCCCGCGCCGGCTCCCCGGGAGCGGTTTTTCGTATGCCCCGCATCCCTTACCCCCTCATGCATGCCCCCGCATGCATCGGTTGAACGACGAGGACTTCCCATGGCTTCCGCCAAGAACCAGAACAACGCGGCCGCGGCGCGCCGCGCCAAGCTCGAAGAGGCGCGCCGCAAGGAGCGCGCCCGCGAGCGCCGCGTCCGCATCATCACCATCGGCGCGTCGGTGGCCGTGGTCGCCGCTCTGGTCGCCGGAGGCGGCTACCTGATGTCACAGGCCAACGAGAAGGAGGAGAAGGAGCAGCAGGCCAAGACCTCCCCCGTCACCGGCGAGCGCAGCTGGGACAAGCTGACGCAGGAGCACGTCGCGAACAAGGTCGACTACCCGATGAACCCGCCCGTCGGCGGCGACCACAACCAGGTCTGGATGAACTGCAACGCGGACGTCTACACCGCCGAGATACCGAAGGAGAACGCCGTGCACTCGCTGGAGCACGGCGCGGTCTGGGTGACGTACAACGACAAGGCCTCGGACGCGGACATCGAGGCGCTCACCAAGAAGGTCAAGTCGACCCCGTACTCCCTGATGAGCCCGGTCAAGGACCAGAAAGATCCTCTGATGCTCAGCGCTTGGGGCAAGCAGGTCACGGTCAAGAACGCCTCGGACGACCGGGTCGACCAGTTCTTCACCAAGTACGTGCAGGGCCCGCAGACCCCTGAGCCGGGGGCCGCCTGCACCGGCGGGCTGGACAAGTGACCGCCCTCGCACCCGCCCGCTCCACCCGCCGGCTGGTCCTCGCGGGGGCCTCGGTGCTGCTCGTCGCGCTCGGGCTGGTGGCGCTGATGGTGGTCCGCCCCTCGGCGGCGTCCCCGTCCGGGGCGTCGTCGTCGCTGTCCGCTCCGGCGGAGGACTCCGTGGACGCGGGCTTCGCCCGGGACATGGCGATCCACCACCAGCAGGCGGTCGAGATGTCGTTCATCGTGCGGGACCGCACCGACGACGAGGACGTGCGGCGGCTCGCGTACGACATCATCAACACCCAGGCCAACCAGCGCGGCATGATGCTGGGCTGGCTGGAGATGTGGGGGCTGCCGAAGAGCGCGGCCGGGGCGCCGATGGCGTGGATGGGGCACACCCTCACGCCGACGGACGACGGTTCGCTGATGCCGGGCATGGCCACCGACGCGGAGCTGGAGGCGCTGGAGGCAGCCAAGGGCAAGGCGGCCGAGGTGCTGTTCCTGCGGCTGATGACCGTCCACCATCGCGCGGGCGCCGACATGGCGCAGGCCGCCGCCGGTACGGCGAGGACCGACGCCATCCGGAACCTGGCGGAGGGCATGGTCCGTGGCCAGCAGTCGGAGATCGGGCTGATGGCAGACATGCTGAAGGACCGGGGCGCCAAGCCCTGAGCACGGAGCCCTGAGGGCGGTGGGGGCGGTCGCGGCCGGAAGGCCTCGGCCGCCCCCTGCCGTGACCGCCCATCGCATAGGCTCGGCGACGATATGAAGAGCATCCTCACTCCGCTGGGGCCCAAGGCCGACAAGGACACCGTGCGACGGCACAATCTGAGCCTGGTACTGCGTGCCGTGCGGGACGAGGGCGAGCGCGGCGACGCCACGCGCGCCGGGGTGGCCGCCCGGGTCGGGCTGACCCGGGCCGCGGTGTCCTCGCTCGTCGAGCAGCTGATGGACAGCGGGTTCCTCACCGAGTCGGGCAAGACGTTCAGCGGCCAGGCCGGCCGCCCCGGCACCGCACTCAAGGTGGCCCGCACCGGTCCGGCCGGGCTCGGCGTGGAGATCAACATCGACTACGTCTCGGTCTGTGTGGTGGATCTGGCGGGCACCGGCCGGGTCCGGCAGACCGAGCACCTCGACAACCGGGGCACGCCCGCCGAGGAGGCCCTGGCGCGGGCGGCCCGGATCGCCGCGCGGACCCTGGAGTCGGCGTACGAGCAGGAGTTGCGTCCGGTGGGCGCGGCGCTGGCGCTGCCGGGTCTGGTCTCCGGCGGGTCGGTGCGGCAGGCCCCCAACCTCGGCTGGAACGAGGTCCCGGCGCAGAAGCTGTTCGCCGACGCGCTGGCCGCCCTGCGCCCCGGCCACCCGGCGCTGCCGGTCGCCTCGGAGAACGAGGCCAATCTCGCGGCGCTGGCCGAGCTGTGGTTCGGCGGGCTCGGGGAGGTCCGCAGCTTCCTCTATCTGACCGGAGAGATCGGCGTCGGCGGGGCGCTGGTCCTGAACGGCGAACTGCTGCGCGGGGCGCACGGTTTCGCCGGGGAGATCGGCCATGTGGTGGTGGACCCGGCGGGTCCGGAGTGCCGGTGCGGATCGCGGGGGTGCCTGGAGCAGTACGCCGGACAGGCGGCGCTGCTGCGGGCGGCCGGGATCGAGGGGATCGGCGGCGCCTCGGGGGTGCTGGAGCTGGAGCGGCGCGCGGGGGCGAGGGATCCGCGTGCGGTGGCCGCGATCGGTGAGGCGGGGCGGATGCTGGGCCGGGTGCTGTCGGGCGCGGTGAACCTGACCGACCCGGACGCGGTGGTGCTCGGCGGGATCTACCGGGGCCTGATGCCGTGGCTGGCGCCGCCCGCCGACGAGGAGCTGACGGGCCGGGTGGTGTCGGGCCTCTGGTCCCCGGGCAGCGGCCGGCTCCGGGCGTCGTCGGTGGCGGGCGACGCGGCGCGGGGTGCGGCGGCGCTCGTGGTGCAGGACGTGCTGGACGACCCGGTGGCGTACGCGGAGCCGGCGGGCGGGTGAGCGGGGGCCGGGGTCGCCCGGCCCCGGCCCCCTCGATGTGGCACCCGGTACGTCAGCGGACGGCGAGCAGGTGGTCCATGGCGAGCTGGTCCAGCGCCTCGAAGGCCATCCCGCGTTCCGCCGCCGCGTCCACGTCGAACTCCTCGTACGCCGTGCGGTCGGCGAGGAGCTCCGCCAGGCCGTCCCCCGCGGTCGGGCGCGCCAGTTCGTCCAGGCGGGAGGCGCGCAGGGCCGCCCGTACCTCGGGGTCGGCGCGGAAGGCGGCGGCCCGCTCCTTGAGGATGAGGTAATTGCGCATGCAGCCGGCGGCCGAGGCCCAGACGCCGTCGTAGTCCTCGGTGCGCGGGGGCTTGAAGTCGAAGTGGCGGGGGCCTTCGTAGCCGCTCTCCAGCAGGTCGACGAGCCAGAACGCCTGGCGCAGGTCGCCCGCGCCGAAGCGCAGGTCCTGGTCGTACTTGATGCCGGACTGGCCGTTGAGATCGATGTGGAAGAGCTTGTCGGCCCACATGGCCTGGGCGATGCCGTGCGGGAAGTTGAGCCCGGCCATCTGCTCGTGCCCGGTCTCCGGGTTGACGCCGACCAGCTCGGGGCGCTCCAGGCGCTCGATGAAGGCCAGGGCGTGGCCGATGGTGGGCAGCAGGATGTCGCCGCGCGGCTCGTTGGGCTTGGGCTCGATGGCGAAGCGGAGGTCGTAGCCCTGCTCGGTGACGTACTCGCCCAGCAGGTCGAAGGCCTCCTTCATGCGGTGCAGGGCGAGGCGTACGTCCTTGGCTCCGCCGGATTCGGCCCCCTCGCGGCCGCCCCAGGCCACGAAGGTGGTCGCCCCCAGCTCGACGGCGAGGTCGATGTTGCGCAGGGTCTTGCGGAGTGCGTAGCGGCGTACGTCACGGTCGTTGGCGGTGAACCCGCCGTCCTTGAAGACCGGGTGGGTGAAGAGGTTGGTCGTCACCATCGGCACGACGAGACCACTGGCGTCGACGGCCTGGCGGAACCGCTTGACGATCGCCTCGCGCTCGGTCTCCGGCGCGCCGAAGGGGATCAGGTCGTCGTCGTGGAAGGTCACGCCCCAGGCGCCCAGCTCCGCGAGCCGCTGCACGGACTCGACGGGGTCGATGGCCGCTCGGGTCGCGTCGCCGAAGGGATCCCGGCCCTGCCAGCCCACGGTCCACAGCCCGAAACTGAACTTGTCCTCGGGGGTGGGGGTGAAGCGTTCCGTCATCGTCGTCCGACCGCCTTCGCCTGCCGTCGGGACGCCCGGCGGCGAGCCCGGCACCCCTATTTGTTCAGTGTCATGACTAATCAAGCACATCGCACCCCGGGCACGGAACCCCCTTGCCGCGCGGAGCGCTTCCGACCCCCTGTGCAGAGGGCCGCGCATCCCGTAATTTGTTCGTGCCGCAGCCGAATGATCAGCCCGCGCCGGCCAGCACCCGTTGGCCGGCCCCGCAGCGCGAAAGAGGCTTCCCATGCCGTCACCCGCCGTCGTCATCGGCGTGGACAGCTCGACCCAGTCCACCAAAGCCGCCTTCATCGACGCCGGGACGGGCGAGCAGCTCGCCGTGGGGCGCGCCGCGCATCGGGTCACCGGCGAGGCGGGGGCCCGGGAGAGCGATCCGGAGATCTGGTGGCGGGCGCTGTGCGAGGCGGTGGCCGCCGGGCTGGCGGAGTCCGGCCTCCCCGCCCGCGCGGTCACCGGGATCGCGGTGGCCGGGCAGCAGCACGGGCTCGTCGTGCTCGACGGGGCGGGCCGACCGCTGCGCTCCGCGCTGCTGTGGAACGACACGCGCTCCGCGCCGCAGGCCGCCGCTCTCACCGAGGCGCTGGGCGGGCCGGAGGCCTGGACCGCGCGGGCCGGGTCCGTACCGGTGGCGTCGATCACCGCCTCCAAGTGGCAGTGGCTGCGCGAGCACGACCCGGCGAGCGCCGCGAGCGCGGCGGCGGTCCGCCTCCCCCACGACTTCCTCACCGAGCGCCTCGCGGGCGTCGCGGCCACCGACCCCGGGGACGCGTCGGGCAGCGGCTGGTACTCCACCGCGACCGGCGCGTACGACCCCGAACTCCTGGAGCTCCTCGGCCTCGACGCGGCCCTGCTGCCGGAGGTCGCGCCCACCGGGGCGGCCCGGATCGGCTCGCTCACCGAAGCGGCGGCCCGCGCGCTCGGACTGCCCGCGGGGATCGCGGTGGCGGCCGGCACCGGCGACAACATGAGCGCCGCCGTGGGCCTCGGGCTGGGCGGCGAGGGGTTGCTGGACCACCCGGCCCTGAGCCTCGGCACCTCCGGCACGGTGTTCGCGGCCTCCCGCACCCGCCCCGTGTCCACCGCGCTCAACGGGTTCGCCGCCGCCGACGGTACGTACCTGCCGCTGGCCTGCACCCTCAACTGCACGCTCGCCGTGGACAAGGTGGCGGCCCTGCTGGGCCTGGACCGCGAGGACGCGGCCCCCGGCGGCGAGGCGGTTCTGCTCCCGTACCTGGACGGCGAACGGACCCCCGACCTGCCGACCGCCTCCGGCCTGCTGACCGGACTCCGCCACGACACGACCCGGCAGCAACTGCTGGGCGCCGCCTACGAGGGCGCGGCGGTCACCGTACTGCGGGCCATGGACGAGCTGCTGTCGGCCTGCGGCCTCGACCCGGACGCGCCCGAGGTGGCCGCCCGCCCGCTGCGGCTGATCGGCGGCGGGGCGCAGGGGCGGATGTGGGTGGAGACGGTACGCCGCCTCTCCGGCCGCCCGCTCGTCATCCCGGGCAGCGGAGAACTGGTCGCCCTCGGCGCGGCGGCACTCGCCGCCTCGGCCGCGGGCGGCGGCGACCCGGTGGCACTGGCGACCACCTGGCAGAAGTCCGGTACGGACCGTCAACTGCCGCCGGTGGAAAGGGATGTGGAGACCTGGCAGCAGATCACCGCAGTCCTGGAGCGCGCCTCCGAGCCCCTGCTGGGCGGTCCGTGACGTCTCAGGGCATCAGTATCTCCTCGATGAGGCGAACGGCACGCGGGGTGCCGCCCTCGCTCAGGGCCTCGGCGCGCAGCCGTGCCGATCTGCGGGCCACCTCCGGGTCAGCGCGCAGGTCGTCCAGGGCGGCCCGCAGGGTTTCGGCGGTGGCGTCGGCGGTGTCGACGCGGCGGGCGACGCCCAGCCCCACCAGCCGGTCCGCGTTCATGAACTGTTCGGCGCCCTGAGGCACGGCGATCATCGGGACGCCCGCGCGCAGGCCGTCGCCGCATCCGCCCATTCCGGCGTGGGTGACGAAGACGTCGGCCTGCGCCAGGATCGCCCGCTGCGGAACCCAGGGGTGCACTTCCACGTTGGGCGGGATCTCGCCCAGCTCACGCGGGTCGGTGTGCTTGCCGATCTGGAGCACGACGTGCCAACCGGGGAGGTTTCCGTACGCGGCGAGGCACTGGCGGTAGAACTCCGGCCGGTGCGTGTAGGCCGACCCGAGGGAGACGAGCAGGACGCTCTCGGCCGCCTCCGGCCGGAGCCACCGGCCGGTGTCGCCGTCGGTATCGGGGCAGGGCCCGACGAAGGTGACCCTTCGGGGGTCGACCATGTCCGCGCTGGGCTGCATGGCCCGCGGAATCAACGCGAGGGCCCGTGCCGGGGTGCCGGAGAAGGCGTCGACATCGAGGGTGGTCGCCCCGCAGTCGGCCAGCCAGCGGGCGAACCTCTCCCGGTACTCGGTCGCGCCGGGCAGGTTCCGCAGGTGGGCGCCGACCTCCTGCTCGTATCCCTCCCAGGCGACGAAGGACGGGGACAGCTGCATCAGGGGCCGCCCCTGTGCTTCGGCGAGGGCGCGTGCGGCGTAGGCGCCGATGTCGTACAGATACAGATCGGCGGGGTCGTGGTCGAAGACGGCGCGCAACGGGGGCAGCGCCTGGACGTTGTCGTCGAGGAAGAGGTTCATCGCGGCGATGGGGTCGGCCGGCCAGTTGTCGTCGGCGACGGGCAGCGTCGAGGTGTACGGGACGAACGCGGCACCGGTCGCGGTGATCCGGTCGGCCAGGGCCGGGTCGTTGGCGTAGGTGACCCGGTGGCCGCGGGCCACCAGCTCACGGACGATGCCGAGACCGGGCAGAACATGACTGACGATCGGGACGCCGATGATCGCGATGTGGGAACGGTGCCGGGACAAGGGTGATCACTCGCTTCGGGTAGGGGCGCGGAAGCCCGGGCCTTCGAGTACGGGCACGCGTGCGGCCCGCAGGGTCAGTCGGGTGCCGTGCCAGCGGCGCCGGAGCAGCCGGTCGTGGCTGACGAGGACGACGGCGCCGGCGAAACCGGACAGGGCGCTCTCCAGCTCCTCGGCGAGGGCCGGCGAGAGGTGGTTGGTGGGCTCGTCGAGCAGCAGGACGTCGGCGGGCCGGGAGACCAGCCGTGCCAGGGCGAGCCGCTGACGCTGTCCGGTGGAGAGCCGGTCGACGGGCACCGACAGCCGGGCGCGGTCGAACAGCCCGAGCGCCAGCAGCCGTTCGGCGTACTCGTCCGGCTCCCCCGGCAGCCCCCGGGTATAGGCGGCCAGCAGGGTTTCGTGCGGCGATCCGGGCGCGGGGTCCTGCGGGAGGAAGCCGATCCTGCCTCGGCGGACGACATGCCCCCGGTCGGCCGCGAGTTCACCGGCGAGTACGCGGAGCAGGGTGCTCTTGCCCGCGCCGTTCTCGCCGGTGATCAGCAGGTGTTCGCCCGCCCGGACCATCAGGTCGACCGGGCCGAGTCTGCCCGCGACGGAGACCCCGACGGCGTCGGTCACTGTGCCGGTCAGGGGTGTGGCGTGCAGCGCGGGCGAGAACGTCAACGGGTCGGGCGGCGCCGGGACCGGGTGGGCCAGCAGGCGGCGCAGCCGTTCCTCGGCGTTGCGGACGCGACCGGCCAGCGACTGCTGCACACGAGCGCCGGCCTGGTTGTAGGAGAGTTTGTCGCCGTCCTTCATCGGCCGGCCGGGGGCCACACGGCGTGCCGTGCCCGCGATCGTGTCGCGCAGCCGGTCGGCCTCCTCGCACCACCGTTCGTGGTCCCGGCGCCGGCGCAGCCGGACCGCGTCCCTCTCGGCGAGGTAGCCGGCGTAGCCGTTTCCGTACCGGACGACGTCGTGCCGGTCACCGTCCACCTCCAGGAGGCTGGAGGCGACCTGTTCGAGGAAGCCCCGGTCGTGCGAGACGACCGCCGTGGTGCCCCAGTGGCCGCGCAGATGCTCCTCCAGCCAGGTCAGGGCGGGCCCGTCCAGGTGGTTGGTCGGCTCATCGAGAAGCAGCACCTCCGGGGCCGCCGCCAGCACCGCGGCCAGCCGCAGCCGGGCGCGCTCGCCGCCGGAGAGCGCACCCATGGTCGAAGTGCGGTCGACCTGCCGCAGCCCGAGTCCGTGCAGGGCCCGCTCCAGCCGGGCGTCGGCGTCGTAGCCCCCGCGCAGTTCGAAGACCGAGACGGCGTCGGCGTAGGCGTCCAGCGCCGACGTGTCGCCCTCGGCCATCGCCGCTTCCAGGCGGCGCATCCGGGCCTCGATCGCCCGGAGATCGCCCAGGGCCCGGTTGATCACCTGCTGCGCCGTCATGTCGGCCGGGAGGTCCTCGTCCTGGGCGAGGTAACCGACGCCACCGTCGGCCCGCACGACGATCCGCCCCTCGTCGGGGCTCTCCCGTCCGGCGAGCAGCCGCAGAAGGGTGGTCTTCCCGGACCCGTTCTCGCCGACGATGCCGGTGCGTTCGCCCCGCGCCAGCGAGCAGGTCACCGAGTCGAGGACGGGCGTGCCGTCGAAGGATTTGCTGACGGCGAGCGTGGTGATCTGGGTGGGCATACGGGCGACTCCGAAGCTGTCGTGGACGAGGCGGTGGCGGTGGACCGCAGGGCCGGGGGAAAGCTTCGGAGGAACATCGGCGACTCCACTAGTGCGACAACTGTTGCTTTAAGATGCTGCCATGACCACCACCACCGGGCAACCGGATTACCGATGAACCCGCCACCGAACGACGGCCCGCCGGACCGCCGACCGGGCGGCCGCACCGCCCGCATCCGGGCCCAGGTGCTCGACGCCGTCCGTGCCGAACTCGGCGAACACGGTTACGAGGGGCTCACAGTGGAGGCCGTCGCGGCCCGTGCCGGGGTGCACCGGACCACGGTCTACCGGCG
>NZ_JBHXJG010000161.1:0-16969 GCF_042723425.1 Streptomyces sp. NPDC058375
CGAAGGACGTCGAACTCGCCGCATAACCCCAGCAACACCGAACCGCCCCAAACCCGACAGGGGTGCCTTGACGAACGACATAGAGGCACCCCCCCGCCTGCTGGGGCCGACAGGCATTCGACTGGCCCCGAACTTCGAACTTGCGATCTTCCCTGACGACCTGATCGCCGCCCAACGGGAAGGGGCACGCATCTACCGAGCCCTCGCCGTACCGCGCCCGCGTTACGCCACCGAGCTGCGCCGCCAACAGGGGCGCTTCGGCTTTCGGCCGCCCAGTCGACGTACCGGGGCACATCCTGGGCAGGCGGGAGACCGGGGAGAGGCGCAGGTCAGGCCTCGGAGCGAAAGGAGCGTTTCGTGTTCGAGAACTTCGCCGCCAGGACGGTGAACACCGGCGAGGCATCCATTTTCGTCCGGTACGGGGGCGAGGGCCCGCCTCTGCTGTTGTTGCACGGCCACCCGCGGACGTCGGCGACCTGGCACCGGGTCGCGCCCGTTCTGGTGCGGCGCGGCTTCACCGTCGTCTGCCCCGACCTGCGCGGTTACGGACGCTCCCGTGGCCCCGCGCCCGCTCCTGATCACGTCCCGCACTCCAAGCGTGCCGTTGCCGGGGACATGGTCGAGGTCATGCGGGCGCTCGGGCATCATCGCTTCGGGCTCGTCGGGCACGACCGCGGGGCCGCCGTGGCGCTCCGGCTGGTGCTGGACCATCCTGACGCGGTGACCCGGGTGGCGTTCGTGGACGGTCTGCCTCTGAGCGAGCACCTGACCCGTGCGGATGCCCGGTTCGCCACCGCGTGGTGGCACTGGTTCTTCTTCGCCCAGCCGGAGATCCCCGAGCGCGTCATCAACGCGGACCCCGACGCCTGGTACCGCGGCAACCCCGAAGCCATGGGGCAGGAGAACCATGACGAGTGGCGGGCCGCCACAAGGAATCCGGACGTCGTGCGCGCCATGCTGGAGGACTACCGCGCCGGACTTACCGTGGACCGCCGCCACGAGGAAGCGGACCGGGCACGGGACGCACGGATCGAGTGTCCCACCCTGGTTCTGTGGTCCCTGCGGGACGACTTGGAGGACCTGTACGGCGACCCGCGCGCCATCTGGCGCGACTGGGCCGACGACGTCCGGGGCCACGGCATCGACGCCGGCCATCATGTGGCCGAGGAAGCCCCCGGCCCGCTCTCCGCCGCCCTGGGCGACTTCTTCACCGCCTAACTCGGTCCACCGCCGGCAGGCCTCATCCCGCGCCGAGGCGCCGTCCGAAGGGCTCTCGCCGACTCAGAGTCCTGTGCGCCACAGTTGTTTCAGGATCACCTGAGACCGGGCAGCCTGCGTACTCGGCACGGCTGAACCGTCCTGCCCAGCGCTCTCTCAGCTCGAATGGTCGGGTGTGAGGCCGGGGTGTAGCCGGTGCCAGGAGGGGCGGCCAAACGTCCGGCGGGGGCGCGGGAGGTGTACCGGACCTCGCTGACGAGGTGGGGGAGCACCCGCCGGGCCCTGTCGCCCGGCGGGACATGCGTGAAAGGGCAGGTTTCGATGGGCCGCGCGCCCCGGGTTCAGCAAGGCGGGTGCGTTCGGCCTGGCTTCAGCCGGTGCCGACGCTGCCCGCGTAGTGCAACAGAGCGTCGTGCCGCTGGCCGACCGGAACCGCCCCGGGCAGGCCGGTCAGCCGTCAGCGGTCGGGAGCCACCCGCCGATCGCGACGTCTGCGAGGGGGTGTTGTCGGGCCGTCACGGCGCGCTGTGCGTCGTACGGGGCCATTGAGCTGACGTGCGGGTGATGGTGCCCCGCAGGTCGTTGCGGCGGCCGCCCTTGGGGGGCTCGGCGTGGTTCGGTGGGGGGCGGTTGTGGCCGAGAGCACGTGCGTGGGGGGGCTGGGCCCGGGGCAGGTGTCCCCCTGATTGGATCGGGGGAGAACCCGGAGCCCCACCCGGGGGCCTGAGATGGGATGGGGCATGGACTGGCAGGTTTTCGCGCAGCAGATAGCGGCTATGGCGCACGATTTGCTGGGGCAGGAGTCGGTGGCCGGGACGCTGGAGCGGATCGCCGGGTCGGCGACGGAGCTGGTCGAGGGCTGTGATGCGGCGGGGATTCTGATCCTGCGCGGCGAGCAGGTGCAGACGCTGGCGGTGACCGGGCCGTTGGCCGAGGAGAGCCATCGGTTGCAGGAGCGCCTGAAGGAGGGGCCGTGTTTCGACGCGGCCCGTCGCCGGGGCGGGGAGCGGGTCTTCCGGATCGGCGACATGACCGACCTCCAGCAGCGGTGGCCCGCTTTCGCCCCTGCGGCTGCCGAGCTGGGAATCGGGAGCATGATGGGGTTCCTGCTGTTCACCGACGACGAGAACCTCGGTGCCCTGAACCTCTACTCGCGGCTTCCGGGGCGGTTCGACGAGACGAGCGAGACGGCGGGGTGGGTGCTCGCCTCGCACGCCGCCGTGGCCCTGTCCAGCGCCCGCCATCACGCCCAGCTCACCGAAGCGGTGGCGACCCGGCATGTGATCGGTGAGGCTATGGGCATCCTGATGGCGAGACACCGCATTGCCGAGAACGAGGCGTTCAACGTGCTGCGCCGCTACTCCCAGGACCGCAACGTCAAGCTCCGCGAAGTCGCCCGCCAGGTCACCGAACTCGGGTCTCTTCCCCGCCTGACGTAGCCGGCGGGGCGGCTCCCCCGGCGCGTAGCCGGACCGGGGGAGCCTGGGCCGGACCGGCCCCCTGGGGAGCGTCGCCGTCCCCGGCCTGCTCCGTGGGGTGCCCCGTACGGCGGGGATGACACATTCACGCAGAGCCGCTACCGCCCCGGCGCGTCGGGTGGGGGTGCACGGACCCCCCCGGCATGGTTTCCGCGCCCGGGGCATTGGCGCCTTTCACTCATCACGGCGGGCCAAGCACCACGCCTCGAATTCGCCACGGAAACTCACCGCGACTCGCAGTCCCGGCGTATCCGCGGTGAGGCCGCCGAGCGGCGGTGGTCCGAACTCACCACGTGGGCTTGCCTGGGGTGATCGGGGGGCTTGGGGCGACGCACTTTTGGGACCTGGTTTCTAAGAAGGCCGATGCTCGGCCTTTTTGGTACGTCCGTACTAGAATGAGATGGTTTCTGACCTTTGGTGGTCCCCGTGATGACGTCTCTTGTCTTGCTCTGCGCCGCTGTGCGGTCCTGAGCGACTCGTGTCGGTGGCCTGTGTGATCGCGCCGCCGCGCCGGCGCCGGGATCCGCAGCGGAGGATCGAGGGGCTCGTGGTGATGACGGAGCAAGTGATCGCGGCGAGGGGCATCGAGGGGCTCGCTCACCGAGTGGTCGCCGAAGCGGCCGGGGTTCCGCTGGGCGCGAGGACCTGCCACTTCGCGATCCGCGAGGACCTGCCACTTCGCGATCCGTGAGGAACTGATCGCCGCTGCCCTGCAGGTGCCTGTGGACCGCTTCGGCGGCTATGTGGAAGCCCGGGGCTCCCGAAGCCCGGATCTCACGCCGAAGCAGTTCGCGGTCCTGTTCTCGGGTGCACTGATGGCGAGCTTCACCCCCAAGGGGCGCGAACGGAAGGTCATGAAGGCGGCCCTGCTCCGGCCCGCCCCGCGGGTGATTGCCGAACCGAACTTCCGGGCCTGCGCCCGCTGTGCGGATCCCGCCACCGGTGCCGCTGTCGCCGATGCGGTCATCTGCAGCCTCCTGCTGGGCCTGGTCGGCAGTCCATCTCCCGCCCTGGATGAGATCGAAGCGATCCTGCGCCGCGTCCTGACCCTCAGCCCCGCCCTGGCGGCGAAGGCCCCGGCCCGGGCGGAAGTGGCCGCGTGAGCGGGCCCCGTCGCCATGTCAGTTTCGCCGAACGCCGCGCCCGGCTGGGGATCCGGCATCTCCTGGCGGCCTCCCAGTACGTGCCTCGGATGCCGGACGTCGCCCAGGCGCTGATCGGCTTGCACGCCACCGACCCCTCCGCCGTGTTCCTGGCCGCCGCCGCCCGCACCAGCAGTCCCGACATCACCGCCATGGAGGATGCGCTGTACGAGGAGGGGACGCTGGAGCGGATGCTGTGCATGCGGCGCACGATGTTCGTCGTTCCCAGCACCCTCGCTCCGGTGATCGAGGCGTCCACCGGCCGTGCGATCGCCGCACGGGAGCGGGCTGCCTGCGCTGCCTATCTGCGGGACGGTGCCGGCTGGAGCTTGGAGCGGTACAAGGCGGTCGAGGCCGACGTCTTGGCCGCGCTCGCTGTCCGTGGCGAGGCCGGCGCCGCGCAGCTTGCCGCCGATGTGCCCGCGCTGCGTGAGCAGGTGACCGTCTCGCCCGGCAAGCCGTACGAGGCCCGGCAGGCGGTCTCCTCACGGATCCTGCGGGTCCTGGCCGCCGAAGGCCGGATCCGCCGCGGCCGCCCGAGCGGTGGTTTCAACTCCAACCGGTTCCGCTGGGCGCTCTCGCCGCTCGCCGACGCCGCCGAGGGGTGGCAGACCGCGGCAGCGAAGACCGAGCTGGCCCGTCGTTACCTGGCCGCGTTCGGCCCGGCCACCACCGACGACCTGAAGTGGTGGACCGGCTGGACCCTCACCGACACCCGCAAAGCCGTCGCCGCCAGCGGCGCCGTGAGCGTCAGCCTCGACGACGGTACTGGCCACCTCCTGCCCGATGACCTGGAGCCCGTCACCGCCCCCGAGCCGTGGGTCGCCCTTCTGCCCGGCCTGGACCCCACTGCCATGGGCTGGCGCCAGCGTGGCTTTTACCTCGACCCCGCCCACGTCGGCGACCTCTACGACCGCAACGGCAACATCGGCCCCACGATCTGGGCCGACGGCTCCATCATCGGCGCCTGGACACATCACCCCACCGGCCGGATCCGCACCCACCTGCTCACCGACCCGGGGCTCGAAGGCCGCCGCGCCGTGAACGCGCGAGCCGAACAGCTCGAAGCCTGGCTCGGTGACCTGCGTATCACCCCGCACTACCGCACTCCTCTCGAACGCCGTCTCCGCCAATCCCCCTGATGACCGACGACGTCGTTGGCGCCCCGCACCGCCGCAAGCACGGGGAATGCCGCCGATCCGGGCACAGAGGGCTCCGTCTTCGAGCTCTCACACCGCGTCATGTGTATGCGGGCGACACGGGTCAGGGCATCGAGGAACGCGAGTGCAGGGGTCATCCGCCACGAGTTTCGGCATACGCCGCGGTCGGCCCGGCCTCAGCGAACGATCTTGACTCCGAAGCGGCCGCCGAGGGCGAGGCCGAGTGCGGTGTGAAAGTGGGCGTACATCTCCAGGCCGCGGGCGGCCGCCAGCGGTCCGACGTCGATGATGTCGCTCCAGCCGTAGGAGTTCCGAGCGCGAGGCCCGACTCGAAGCCTTCCGATGGCTCCACCGCTACAACACCCGCCGCCGACACTCCCGCCTCGGACAACGATCACCGATCGCCTACGAGAACGCCCTCCACCTCACACCACCTACGCTGGCACAAGCCGCATAACCCGTGTTCAGGATTCGGGGTCAAGGCCCACCCTCACGCTCGCCGAGCACGAGGGCACCTCCACGCTCACTGGAGGGCTACCGCCAGCTCGACGACCCCACGTACGTTTACCCGCCCGCCCGATGGGCCCCATGGGGTCACTGCAGCACACTCAATCGGCACTGCGCGTCCGTGGACGGCGGCAGCCAGTCCGCCGGGTCCTGGTGGCAAGACGTCCGCGCCCTGGTCGTTGACGTACGCCTCCCCGTGCCGCCCTCCAGGGCCGAGGCCGCGCGGGGCTAGTACAGCGGTCGCTTGCCGGCTGTGGACTGCTGAGCCCGGTGCGTCAAGCAGGGTAGGGAGCTGGTCGAGGAGGAGTCCCATGCAGTTCCGGCTCGGCAACCTTGCCCCGTCCTGGCCCTTGACGAGCCTCCCGTCCGGGCCGGTCTCATCCTCCGGATCGAGACCGGCACCTATCTACCTGGGGCTGGGCATCAAAGCCCGGAAGGTGGTCATGGCGCTATGAGCCACGGCACGGACATACGGTACGAAGACGTCCGGGTCGGCATGGTCGGTGATCCGGGTACAGATTTCGTCGCTCCCGATCCACCCCAACCCTGGTCCGTACGTGATCCGGACGGGGAACAGGCTCTCCGCGAACTCGTCGAACTCCCGCAGCCACCAGGCCGGTCGGGTAGACCCACTGCTCCCGATTCGCTCCTTTACTACGGTCGCGAGATGGCGCTCCGTGAAGAACATCCGCTGGGGCAGATATAAGTCATAGTCCCAGTGGCCCCCTGTTGGCAGGTGGTCCATGGGCACGCTCGGTGGTGTCCTCAGCAGCTCAACGCCGGGCCTTGACCACTGAAACTCCACCCACCAGCCATAACGCACCTGAGAGGGCCGCTGCAAGTTGGCCGGGACAAGGCCGGGTCTGCCCGCCTTCCTCAGCGCCACCGCAGTGGCAGTGATCACCTCGGTCACCGCCTGGACGGCCTCTGCGCGGGCCTGCTCGTTGCGGACCGACTCGCAAACCCCCGCCCACCACCGAGCGACGTCGCCCACCGTCTCCTCCACCTGCGGAGGCCAATTCCTCGGGGTGTCACCCCGTGCCGCCATTTGGCGCGGGGTGAGCCCACTGGGCAAGGGCTCATCTGCCACTGCCTGCCGTCGTTCCCACGCCTGGAAGCGGGCCTCCGCCGCACGCTGTCGGCGCGCCCGCCGCTCGACCGATTGGAGCCGGACCGCCTCCCGCTCCGCGATGCGTTCCTCGATGACGTCCCGAACCGGCTGATAGGCCGAGGCCGCTGCGCGCACTCGATCGAGGTAGGGCGCCTTGGCAGCGTCGTACTTCGCTTCCGCCCACCGGCACACCACCGGTCGTCTGCGCCACCGCCACGTCCGCCACTGCACGTGACTCAGCTCGGCCGCCGCCGCGGCGACCTCGTCCACGTATGCCGTCGCGGCAGCCGCCCACGCAGCGATCTCCTTGGACGTGCCGGTCACGTCCACGTATTCACGCGACAAGCCGGACACGCCCAGCGCTTTCGCGACATAGCCCACGCGCCAGTCCTGCTCCAGGCGAAACCAGTACACCGTGACCAGATCATCTGCACCGACCGAGTAGCTGCGCCACGTCATTCGAACAGCCATGCCCTCGATGGTGCAGGCAAGAGGGAACTCTGGCTAGCCTCCCTGACGTCCCAGCAAAGGGCCCGCCGCCACCAGGGGCCCGGGCCGCCCCCGGGCCCGTACCTGCCCAGCACACCCCGTGCTCGCGTGTTGTCTACGGAGCCCGAGGCCGGGAACCCCGGGGCACAGGCCGGGACGGCGACACTCCCCCGGGGGCGGCCCCGGCCCAGGGCCCCCGGTGCGGAACGGCTGCCGGGAGCCCGGTTTCTGCCCGGGTTCAGGGCCCCGGCGGGGCGCCCTGATCGCACACCAGCAGAGTGACCTCGCGGAGTTTGACGTTGTTCTGCGAGTAGCGGCGCAGTTGGCTGACCGCCTGGTCGTCGGGAAAGTTGTGGCGGGCCATGAGGACGCCCATCGCCTGGCCGATCTGGTCGCGGGTGGCAAGGGCCTGTTCCATCTGGGCGAAGGGTGGGCGGCGGCCAGGGCGACGGCGGCGTGGGAGCCGGCACTGCACCGGCCCGCTCGCTCCCCTCGGTGAACGCTCCGGGCCGACGGGAGTAGAGGTTCAGCGCCCCGAAGTCCGCGTCCTCGGTGAACAGCAGGAAGCCCATCATGATGCGCACTCCTCGTTTCCGGGCCTGGGGCGCGAGGTCGGCCAGCACGCTGATGTCGCGCCGGCACCAGCAGCCCGGCGCAGCACCGCCAGGCCGCGGGCCACGGCCGGCCGCTCATGGCTGCCCACGCGAATACAGGTCGCCATCCGCCGGGCAGGTACCGGGGCGCCCCGCGGCGGGATCCGGACAACTGGTACTCCGGCCGGATGCGGGGCCAGGCGCGGCAGCAGACTTACCCCGAAACCGTGGGCCACCAGCGACAGGATGGCGTGCCACTCGTGCACACGGTGTTCGATGTGCGGCGCGAACCCGCCCGCTTGGCATGCTGTGGTGCCGGGGCCCAAGATGCCCCAGCGCTGAGTGGGGCCGCCTTCTGCTCTGAGGCTGTGGCGTGCGCCTGCCACGACGGTGGGCAACCGTTTGTTGATCTCAGCCGTCCTATGCACATGACGAAGACGCCTGCCCTCCCATCCCTCGTGCTGCGCGGCGGCAGTGCCACCGCCCGCTTCGGGGACGGACTCGACTACGTGCAGTGGGAACAGGACGGGCGCGTGACACGAATTCCGCTGGACGCCATCGAAGCGGTCCGCAGCCTCGACCGCTCGTTCGAGGTCGTACTTACGACTGCAGAGGCCGACCGTCCTCCTGCCGTGTACGCGGTTCACGATGCCAGCGCCGCTGCCGTGACCGCGTTCTGCGCCGCTCTGGAGGCCCGCCTGCCCGAGAGAGCGGCCGAAGGACCGCGCGTCGACGGCGAAGATCTGATCACCGAAGTGCCTGCTGGACACCCCCGAAGGCCCTCGAAGCGCGATCTCGTTGTCGCCGTGATCGCGGTCTTCGCGGTGATCGATGTGACAGTGGCGGTGCTCCGTGAGCCGGCGTGGGCGATCGCGCTGCCGTTCTTTCAGCTCTTCGCGTGCGCGGGGGCATTCATGGCTCTGACGCTGGGACGAGGCCTGTACGACGCGCTGCGCCTTCCCAAGCACGGCATCACGGTGATGGCCGAACTCGACCACTACACCGACAAATCCAAGGTGTATCGGTATGTGGACCAGGACGGTGGGCTGCACTTCTACCGGGAGTCGACCGGCGGGCAGCAACTGGAGCTCAGTTACGACCCGCGCAACCCCAGCCGTGCCTCCGCCCGCCAGTCTCTGTACGGCCAGGTCATGATGGCGCTGATGGCAGTCGTGGGCCTGGGTATGGCCTGCGGCGGGCTTGGAGTCACCGGGTACCAGCTCTTCATCGCGTTGCGTGGCTGACTCCGTACGCGCGCGAGCCGAGCACTTCTCGAACTGGTACCACCGCTCATGACTGGTACTGCTTGAGGCGTCTGAAGCAGATCAGGCTGCAGGCCAGGGAGACGGAGGCGCGGCACCGACTCGGCGCCGTGCGGTTGCCACAAGGCGGCAGTAAGTCGACGGACCTCCAGGGGCGGTCGGCCGGGGACGCTAAACCCCACAGGTATGAAGCAGCTCCGCGCGCCAGGCGTTTCTCAAACACGGCGGCCCGAACACTGCGAGCCGCCTCTGCCCCTCTCGTCGGCCTGCATCGAACACATGGGTAGGGTCGTGGTACTCGAGCTGGAGAGGTAGCCGCATGGATCCCGAGATCGTGATCGCGCAGACGACGAGTGACGACGAGGAGCAGGCGAAGACCCTCGCCAGAGGTGCTGTTGAGAGCAAACTGGCGGCGGGCGTTCACATCGATGCGCCCATCACCGCCTTCTACTGGTGGCAGGGAAAGGTCGAAGCGGCGCAGGAGTGGCGGATCTCCTACATGACGTCGTCGGATCGCCTCCCTGCGCTGGAGGCATGGCTGCACGAGAGGCACCCGTACGACGTCCCCCAGTGGATCACGCTGCCTGTGACCGGAGGGTCGGAGGCGTACTTGTCCTGGGCCGTCGACGAGACGCGCCCGTAGTAGAGGTCACCACTGCAGCGCCTCGCTCTCGCCGAGCCGGTGCGCTTGGACGCTTCACAGCAGCCGCCTCGGCCTTGTACTTCTCTCGCCGCCTGGCGCGGGCGGCTTTCGCCTCGCGCAGCAGCGGCTCCAGCGAGACGCCACAGGCCAAAGCGATGTTCGCCAGGGTGTGGTCCGTCGGAACGTTGGCACCGTTCTCGTACCGATTGACCTCTCGGCGGGTCATCGTCGCCCGGCCGGAAGCGGCGTTGATCGCGCCGGCCTGGTCGTCCTGCGTCCGATTCGCGTTACGTCGCAGGTGACGGAGCAGCTCGGCAAATGGATCCACTGCCATGAGTCTGACCCCTATCCGTGGGAGAAAGCCAATACTCCCTTCAACTCCCCCTGGTGTTCCCCTTGACAAAGATTTCCCACTCCGGTTTCCCCTGTTCCGGATCGCGCAGCCACGGTGCGATGGGTGCATGCCCACGCACCAGACAGCAACGCCACCCCGACCTGGGGGTGACGACGGTGGCGCCCCCGTCGTGAAGAGAAGAGCCGGTTCTGCTCAGCCGGAGATTGCTGCTAGGTGGCCCCGCTGTTTGTGGCTTCCGGGGGCGGCGAGTCTTCGTGCTCTCACGGATCGTGTGTCACCGTACCGCGAGGGTGACGGTGGTCACGCGGGCTTCTGTGGGCGCACTGCGTAGGCTTACGAGGTCGTCGCGGTGGATCCGGGGCATGCGCATGCAGCCCCTCGGCATCGCCTGATGATGAGTCAGAAAAGTCAGCAAGTGGTCAGCATGAGTCCTGAAAAACCTAGGGACAGCTGCCTGAACCTGCGACTCGTTGTAGGGTGTGGAAAACAGCCCTTGACCTGCAAAAACGCAGGCAGGGAGCCTATGTCCAGGAGTACCTCAATGCTACGAACGATATTCAAGTCCAAGATCCACCGGGCCACCGTCACCCAGGCCGACCTGCACTACGTCGGGTCCGTGACGATCGACGCCGCCCTGATGGAGGCCGCCGACCTGCTGCCCGGCGAGCTGGTCCATATCGTTGACATCGACAACGGCGCCCGCCTGGAGACGTACGTCATCGAGGGCGAGCGTGGCTCCGGTGTCATCGGGATCAACGGCGCGGCCGCACACCTTGTGCACCCCGGTGACCTGGTCATCCTGATCAGCTACGGACAGGTCGACGATGCGGAGGCCCGTGCTCTCGTGCCGCGGGTCGTACACGTGGACGCGGACAACCGGATCGTGGCGCTCGGTGCCGACGCCTCGGCGCCGGTGCCCGGAACCAGTACGGAGCGGAGCCCGCAGGCCGTCGTCGCGGGCGGCTGAACCCGTCCGCTCCAGGACAAGGAGAGCGGGAGTCATGGCGGAGAGCGCACCTGTGGAGATCAGGGACGACCGGGTCCACGGCAGCCTCGTGGCGTACGAGGGCGGTGAGGCGACCGGGACCATCGCGTACTTCGTCATGGACCCGGCCCCCGGCGCGCTCGTGGCCGTCCACACCGTCGTCCGGCCCGAACACGAGGGCAAGGGCATCGCGGGGGCGCTCGTGAGGGAGTTCTACGCCATGGCCGCCCGTGCGGGCGTTCCCGTCGTTCCGCTGTGCCCGTACGCGGCGAAGTGGGCGCAGCGCCACCCCGACGAGGCGCCGGCGGCGTCCGCCGAGCTCGTGTCGGAGGCGGAGCGGCAGCTCAGGAACCACCCCGAGCTGTTCTGACCGTCGGGAGCACGACTTGGCCGGCGCCCCGGGCACCTCACGCGCGCAGCTCCGTGGCAGACCCGCCCCGGGGCGCGCCAGGTCCTGGCGGATGTACCACTCGGTGCCCAGCACCTCGCGCTGAACCGCCGCAGGCAGAGCGGCGATCCGGCCGGGTGCCGCTCCACGTTCCACCTCGCTGCGGTGCGCGAGGATCGCGGCCAGCTTCTGCGGGAGCCAGGGGCCGACGTCGACGGTCGTGGTGATCCACGCGTCCTCCGAGCAGTACAGCGCCTCGACCGGGGTTCCCGCCCGGGCGAGCCTTCCGCCCACCGCACCGGCCGCCGAGCGGGGGTGCGTGGCGAGGTGCAGGGCGCTCGGCTGCCAGGGGGCGCCGGCGCGTGGGCAGAAGCGGGGGAGCCCGGCGGCCCGTACCGCCAGCGCGGTGACCCGGTGGGCGTGCACGTGGTCCGGGTGGCCGGTCATGCCCCCGTAGGCGTCCGTCGTGATCACGATCTCCGGGCGTACGTCACGGATGTGGCCGACCACGGCCTCCACGGCTTCGTCCAGCGGCGCGTCGAGGAACCGGGGCCGGCCCGGAGCCGACTCCGGTACGCGGGCGTCCGCGTAGCCGAGCAGCCGCGGGGCGCCCGCGTCGAGGGCGTCGAGGGCGCGGGCGAGCTCGGCGGCCCGGTGCGTCCCCTCCGCCCAGGTGGCCGTGACCACCGCCGTGCGTGCGGCCGCCGCCGCGTGCTGGGCGAGGACACCTCCGCAGAACAGGGCCTCGTCGTCCGGATGGGCGTGTACGGCGAGAACGCTCGGCAGGGGCATGAGGCACACCTTCGCATCGGCCGGTGAGGTCGCGGGTCCGGATCCGGAGCCGGGCATGGTCGCGGGTCGCGGGTCGCGGGTCGCGGGTCCGGTGCCGAAGCCCGGTCCTGGTCGTGGTCGTGGTCGTGGTCGCGGTTCGGGTCCGGAGCCCGGGCATGGTCGCGGTCCGGATCCGGAGCCGGTCGTGGTCGTGGCTCCGGACAGGGTCGCGCACCTTGGCGGAGTTCTGCTCGTCTCGTCTCCTCCCCGTGTCCTGCCCACTTCGGACGGTCCGGTACGCCTCGGCGCCCGTCGCTGTCGCGGGGCGCATGTGTGGACTCGGCAGGCGCGGGCAGCCGCACCGGGAGACGGTGGAGGAAAGCTCCATCTGTCCTTTTCGTGCCGTTGTGGAGGATCGCGATGACCCACCCGTACCCCGACCCCGTACCGCCCTCGCCGACCCCTCCGCCCGTACCGGGCCCGCCCACTCCGGTGCCCAGCCCGCCGCCCGTTCCGCCGGGGCCCGCACCGGTGCCGCCCGGGCCCGCTCCGGACCCGATTCCGCAGCCGCCGGCCCCCGGCCCGGACCCCGTACCGGATCCGGAACCCGAGCCGCAGCCCGCCGGGGCGTGACCGGACCCCCGGCCCGGTGCAGGCCGGGGCCAGGGACAGGGCCTTGTTCGCCCGGCCGGGCAGGGGGAGGAGCGCCCGGGCGGCGATGATCGCCCGGCGCCTCCGCCCCGCCTCGGAGGGACCGGGGCGGGTCGGCCTGCCGGGCGGCTCGCCCCGCCCGCTGCGTCGCCCCGCTCGATCTGCGCGTCGCCGCCCGCCCAGTCGCTCAGCGCGTCGCCGCCCGCCCAGTCGCTCAGCGCGTCGCTGCCCGCCCAGTCGCTCAGCGCGTAGCTGCCCGCTCAGTCGCCCCGCTCGATCAGCGCGTCCACATGCGCCAGTCCGCTCTCCGCCGCGATGGCGTCCATCGACTGCGCGTCCCGCACCGTCGTGAACGTCACCGCCCACGCCCCGGCCCCGCCCCCGTCCGCCGTTCCCGTCCCGTCGCTCTGCCCCGCCGCCACCCAAAATCCGTACACAGCCGGACGGGGCAGGCTGTTGTACGCCCACGGGGTGGAGAAGTAGTACGCGCCCGTGTCGTACAGCACCACCACATCGCCCTCGGCCAGCTCCGGCAGCTCCTCGCCGTACGCCACCACGTCCCCCGCGAAGCAGCACGGCCCCGCGATGTCCTGCGCCAGTTCCGGGCCGTCCTTCGGCGCGCCGTCCGGGCCGAACGCCCCGACCCGCAGTGGCCAGGCATCGGGCATCAGGACGGTACGGGTGGCGGTCTGCGCTCCCGCGTGGGTGAGCGCGATCCGGCGGCCGCCGGCGTCCTTCGTGTACTCCACCCGGGCCCCGATGAATCCGTTCTTCGCCAGCAGCGACCGGCCGAACTCCGTGACCAGGGCGTAGCGCCCGGAGAAGAGGCCCGGAGCGGCAGCCGTCAGGGCCGACACGTAGTCCGCGTACATGGGGCGCACACTCTCGTCGGCGAAGTTGACCGGGAGCCCGCCGCCGATGTCCAGACTGGTGATCCGCTGCACGCCCAGCTCGGCGTTGACCTCCTCGGCGAGTTCGTACGTTCGTGCCACCCCGGCCGCGATGAGCTCCAACGGGCAGCCCTGGGAGCCCACATGGGCGTGCAGCCGGGTCAGCCACGGGCGTTCCCGGAAGGCCTCCACGATCGCTTCGCGGGCCCCCGGGTCGCGCAGGGCCACTCCGAACTTCGACGTGTCCGTCGCCGTGCTCATCGGCCCGATCGAGCCACCGCCCACCTGGGGGTTGACCCGCAGCCCGAGTACCGAGGCGGTGCTCGGGTTCCGGAGCGCGTCGATGCGGCGCAGTTCGTCGAGACTGTCGGCGTTGACGGCCACGCCCAGGGCGAGCGCCAGCCGGATCTCCTCGCGGGTCTTGGCGGGGGAGTCCAGGACGATACGGGAGGCGGGGAACCCGGCCTCCAGGGCCAGTCGCAGCTCACCGGGGCTCGCCACCTCGCACCCCATGCCGCAGTCGGCGAGCAGCCTCAGCACCGGGATGAGGGAACAGGCCTTGGCCGCGAAGGTGTGCAGCACCCCGGGCGTGGCGGCGAAGGCGTCGCACAGGCACTCGACGGAGGCGCGCACCCCCGCCGTGTCGATGAACCCGGCGACCGGACCGCTCTCGCCCAGCAGCCCCTGCTGGACGGCCGCTTCGACGACGGCGTCGAAGCGGGCGGCGGGCGGTGCCGTGCCGTCCCCCTTGTGGTGTGGTCCGGAAGTCGTCTGCGTCATACGGCCAGAGTCCCTGATGGCTGCCCCCACGGTCAGGCGATCAGGCCGACCACGGCCTCCGGCGTCAGCATCCGGAAGGTGAAGGCCTGGTGGAAGTAGAGCTGAATGGTCGTGGCGTCGTGGTCCGCGTAGCCGATCGACAGGTCCTGGCCCAGGCAGAGTTCGAAGTCCCCGCCCCGGGTGGACAGCAGCACACCGCCCTTGACCGCGGGCGCCCACAGGATCTCGTCGTCCACCAGCCGGCTCAGGTGGGTCTTGACCGGATACCCGTGGTCCGAGGTCTCGGCCGCCTCGGTGAACGCGTCCGCACCCAGCAGCAGCCGGTACGGCCCGTCGACTCCGGCCAGCCGCAGCCGCGTCACGGCCTGGCTGACCGCCACCGGATAGTCCCGCGCGTCGGCGGGCAGCGGCAGCGGTTCGTGCGAGGAGCCGTCCCGCAGACCGGTGATCCCGGCCGCCCCGTACCCGTCGATGACCGCCATGTCCTCGGCGAACGCACAGGTGCGGGCCGCGTCCTTGACGGGCTGCCAGTCGCTGTCGGCGGAGCCGCGCTCAACGTCGTCCACGGCCTGGCGGGTCACCGTGAACGGCACCCGCCACTCGACGACCGGCATCGACGTGCGGGCCCGCGCCACCACGTCCGGGGTGGGCGGATCGATGTCGCGCAGATGGCCGTCGCCCACGGCGGCCAGCGTCGGACCGTCCGGATCGGACACATCGACGACCCGGCGGCCGGCCACATGGCGGCGGAAGGTGCGCCGGGCCTCCTCCTCGATCTCGGCCCAGGCGGACGGCGTGACCGGAGCGAGTTCGCGGTGCAGGTTGTTCATCACTGGGCACTTTCTTGCAGGCTGCCGATGCGCAGCGAACCGTGGTCGGAACCGGCCGGGACCGGCTCTTGCCGGACGGGGTCAGGTGCTGGCTCCTGCCGGACCGGTACGGCTACCGGCTCCGGACGGTCCCCGGAGCGGGTCAGGGAGGGCAGGGGCGGCGGGTCGTCCAGGAAGTCGGCGCGGGGGGCGAAGAAGAGGGAGCCGGTGACCGCGGTGGAGAAGTCCAGGATGCGGTCGTGCGTCCCGGGCGGATCGCCGAGGAACATGTTGCGGAGCATCCGCTCGGTCACGTCGGGATCGGCGGCGTACCCGATGAAGTACGTACCGAACTCGCCCTTCCCGAAGCTCCCGAACGGCATGTTCGCCCGCAGGATGTCCCGCTCGGTGCCGTCCGGGTCGGTGATGGTGTTGAGCGCGAGGTGGGAGTCGGCGGGCTTGTCCTCGTCCGGGAACTCGATGTCGTCGAGCTTGGTGCGGCCGATGACGCGTTCCTGCTCCTCGACGGTGAGCGCGTTCCAGGCCGCCAGGTCGTGCAGATACTTCTGTACGACGACGTAACTGCCGCCCTCGAAGTCCGGGTCGTCCTCCGCGCCGACCAGCGCCGCCGCACGGGCGTCGTCGCCGACCGGGTTCTCCGTACCGTCCACGAAGCCGAGCAGGTCCCGGTGGTCGAGGTAGCGGAAGCCGTGCGTCTCGTCCACGATCCGCAGGGCTCCGCCGAGCTTGTCGAGCAGCTGGGCCGCCCACGCGTAACAGACGTCCATCCGCTCGGCCCGGATGTGCAGCAGCACGTCGCCCGGGGTCGCCGGCGCGTGGTGCAGCGGACCCCGCAGTTCCGGGAACGGGTGGAGCTGAGCCGGGCGCGGCCCGGCGAACAGGCGGTCCCAGGCGCTGGAGCCGAACCCCGCCACACAGGCGAGATCGGAGTCCGGGAACCGGAAGCCGAGCGACCGGGCCACGGCCGCGAGATCCGGCAGCACGTCCCGCACCGCGCCCTCGCCACCCGGCTCGATCGTGCCGACCAGAATCAGCGCCGCATTGGTCAACGGCCCCACGACGGGCTGTACGGAGACGGGGTCGGGGACGGCGTCGGGCATGGGCGCACTCCACTGGTATGGACGGTACGGCGGTGAACGGGCGGAGCGGACAGGGCTCGCAGCCACTAACCCACGCCCCGGCCCCGCCCGCACGCCGGGAGCGCCCGGCCGGGTCAGCCCGCCTCGACCTCGGACCGGTCGCCGCCCCAGAGGGTGTGGAACAAACCCTCCCGGTCCGTACGCCGGTAGGTGTGCGCCCCGAAGAAGTCCCGCTGGCCCTGGGTGAGCGCCGCGGGCAGCCGGTCCGCGCGCAGCCCGTCGTAGTACGAGAGCGCGGCGGCGAAGCCCGGGGTCGGCACGCCCTGGCGCGTGGCCTCGGCCACCACCGCCCGCCAGTCGTCCTGCGCCGCTCCGATCTCCTGCCCGAACTCCTTGTCGGCGAGCAGGCTCACCAGGTCGGGCCGGGCGTCGTAGGCGGCGCGGATGCGGTCCAGGAACGCCGCCCGGATGATGCAGCCCGCCCGCCAGATCGCCGCCACGGAACCGAGGTCGATGTCCCAGTCGTACGCCTCGCTGCCCGCCCTGATCTGGTGGAAGCCCTGTGTGTACGAGACGATCTTGGAGGCGTACAGGGCCTGCTCCACCCGGTCCGCGAACGCCGCGGCCGCCGCCCCGT
>NZ_JBHXJG010000162.1:0-16800 GCF_042723425.1 Streptomyces sp. NPDC058375
CGCCCCCCGGCGTCCGGAACCGGGAGAACCGGGGACCGAACCTCAGGCCGCCCGCCCCGCGCTCCGCGCCACCGGATGCAGCGCCGCGTACTCCAGGGGCGCCGACGGATCGATCGAGACCTCCGGCGGAGCGGGCTCGGTGCCGGCCCGCACCAGCAGATCGCCGACCGCCGCGATCATCGCCCCGTTGTCCGTGCACAGCTTCAGCGGCGGCACCCGCAGTGCGATCCCGGCCGCCCGGCACCGCCGCTCCGCCAGCTCCCGCACCCGCGAGTTGGCGGCCACCCCGCCGACCACCACCAGCGTGCCCACCCCGTGATCACGGCACGCGGCCACGGCCTTACGGGTCAGCACATCGGCCACCGCCTCCTGGAGCGACGTGGCCGCGTCCGCCAGCGGCAGCTCCCGGCCCGCGATCCGCTGCTGCTCGGCCCACCGGGCGGCAGCCGTCTTCAGCCCCGAGAAGGAGAAGGCGTACGGGGCGTCCTTCGCCCCCGCCATCGGACGCGGGAACGCCACCGCGTCCCGATCGCCCTCCCGCGCCGCCCGGTCGATCGCCGGGCCACCCGGATACGGCAGCCCGAACACCCGGGCGACCTTGTCGAAACACTCCCCGGCGGCGTCGTCCACGGTGTTCCCGAGGTGCACGATCGGGTCGCGGGCCAGATCCCGTACGAGCAGCAGGGAGGTGTATCCGCCCGAGACGATCAGCACCACACACGGATCCGGCAGCGGACCGTGCTCCAGGGTGTCGGCGGCGACATGGCCCGCCAGGTGATGCACCCCGTACAGCGGGACGCCGAGCGCGTACGCCAGACTCTTCGCGCCGGCGAGCCCCACCTGGAGCGCCCCCGAGAGACCGGGGCCGGTGGTCACGGCGACCGCGCCGATGTCCGCCATGCGCAGCCCGGCGCTCTCCAGCGCCTGCCGCACGACCGGGGCGAACGCGTGCACATGCGCCCGCGCCGCGATCTCCGGCACCACCCCGCCGAAGCGGGTGTGCTCGTCCATGCTGGAGGCGAGCGCGTGACCGAGCAGCCGCCCGTCCCGCACCAGTCCCGCCCCGGTCTCGTCGCACGACGACTCGATGCCGAGCACCACGGGAGAGCCCACGTGAGCCTCCTTGCTCCCATCCCGTAAATGCAAACTATGTGCAACAAGGTAGCTCACCGTCCGCGGGCACCCCCGCCCGGGGGATCGACCCAGGGCGTCTGAGTACCCGCACTCAGGCCCCGTGCCCCTGGCCGCCACGACGATGAGGGGCGTCGCGGGCGAAGCCGGAAAGGGCCGGCCCCGCGCCGCACCGCCGCCCACCAGGACGGCCGCGCCCGCCGGACCCCGGGAGAACCGTGCTCAGCCGTATCGCCGCCACCGTCGTCCCCTCGCTCGGACGCCTCACCGTCACGTCCGACCACGCCACGGCCCCGGCCGCCGGCAGCATCATCGTCGCCAACCACACCTCCCTGGCCGACCCGGGCATCGTCCTCGCCGCACTGCTGCGCCTCGGCGTCGAACCCGTCGTCATGGCCACCGCGGGCCTGTGGCGCATCCCGGTCCTCGGCCGTCTCCTGGAGCGCGGCGGCCACGTGCCCGTGCACCGCAACACCGAACGGGCCGCGGGCGCCCTCGACGCGGCCGCCGTCGCGCTCAGGGACGGCCGCCATCTGCTCATCTACGGCGAAGGGCGGCTGCCCTGCCGCACGGACGCGGCGGAAGCTCCGCCGGAGAGTTTCCGCAGCGGTCTCGCCCGCCTCGCGCACGCGTCCGGGGCACCCGTCGTGCCGCTCGGCCAGGCGGGCGCCCGCCGCGTGACCTCGGGCCCGTGCGTCAAGCAGATCTCCGGGCTCCTCACCGCCCCGGCCCGCCGCCCCCGGCTCCACGTCCACCTCGGCGCCCCGCTGCACCTTCCGCCGGAGGTCGGGGCGGCGACCGCCACGGCCCGGGCAGCCGTCACCGCCGCCTGGCGCACCGCCGCGCACCACCTCGGCGAACCCGCGGCACTCACCGGACGCTGACAGGGCGGCCCGGCCCCGGGGGAGTGGCTACTCCGCCTCCCGCGCCGTCCGCTCCAGGCGCTGCCGGTACTCCTCCCACCAGGCGCGGTCGCCCGGCGGCAGATTGTCGGTGCCGGCCCGCAGCCCGACCGTCCCGTCGACCAGCTCCCGCACGATGTCCGCGTGCCCGGCATGCCGCTGGAGGTCCGCGATCACATGGACCAGGATCTGGTGCAGCGTCACCCGGCCCCGCTCACCGGGCCACCACCGGACCTGCCCGACCGCGTCGAGGGGCAGCTCGGTGATCGTGGCGTCGGCGTGCTCCGCCACCCGGCGGTGGAGCGCGAGGATGTCCTCGCGCGACTCGTCGGCGGCCGCCCACATGTCCTGGTTCGCCTCGGCGTCGTCCTCGAAGGCGGGCACCACCTCGCCGAACGGCCGCCCGAACGTCTCGCCGAAATAGCCCAGCTCCACCCCGGCGGCATGCTTGACCAGCCCGAGGAGATTGGTGCCGGTCGGCGTCAGGGGGCGGCGGACGTCGTACTCCGAGAGCCCTTCGAGCTTCCACAACAGGGCGTCACGAGCGGACTGCAGATAGCGCTGGAGGTCAGCCTTCGGCTGCGAGACGGTCATGCGGGCAGTCTGTCACCGGGCACTGACATACCGGGCCCGGCCCGGAGAAGGCCGGGGCGTGCGCCCGCACCGTCCCCGGACGCGGCCCGGGTGGCGGCCGACGCCCCGGCGGCGTAGGTATGGAGGCGTGCTGCTCCGGAGGACGTGTGACGCCACGGAGCGCACCGGCCTGCGACGGCCGGTGACCATCAGGCCCACCCGGCGGACCGGCGACCGCGTCCGACGGCTCACCACCGGGGGCGAGGAGACGGATCCCGATGACCGAGGCAGAGCAGAGCACCCCTGTGCACGGGATTCCGTGCTGGGTCAGCCTCATGACCCGGGACCTGCGGGCCACCCAGGACTTCTACGGGGCCGTCCTCGGGTGGACCTTCCGCTCCGGCGCCCTCGGCGACGGCTTCTCCGTCGCCCACGTCGACGCCCTGCCCGTCGCCGGGATCGGACGCATCGCCCCCGGCCTGCCCACGGCCGTCTCCTGGACCCCGTACTTCGCCGTCGCGGACGTCGACACCGCCGCGGCCCGGGTCCGTGAACGCGGCGGCACCATCGCCGTCGGCCCGATCCGGCTGGGCCCCGGCCGGGGAGCCATGGCCTCCGACCGCGAAGGGGCCGCGTTCGGCTTCTGGGAAGGCCGCACCCCGCCCTGGTCGATCGGCCGCGACGACGCGCCGGCCTCCCTCGAACTGCGCACCAGCCACGCCTTCGACTCCGCGATCTTCTACGCCGAGGTGTTCGACTGGGCCTCCGAGGAGCCCGGCGGCTGCGAGGTCGGCTACGCCTACCAGCAGGACGCGGTCGTCGTGCGGCAGGGCGGCCGCACCGTGGCCACCCTGCGCGGCGGCGGCGACGCCTCGTCCCCCGACCCCGGGCTGCGCCCCCGCTGGCACGTCCGCTTCCAGGTCGAGGACCTGGCAGCGGCCACCGAGGCGGCCCGCGCGGCGGGCGGAACAGCCGGCCCGCCGGCGGACTCCCCCGCCGACGGAACCGAAGCGGTGATCAGGGATCCCGACGGGGGCATCTTCACCGTCTGCGCCCACCCGGCGTAACCGCCGTGCGGGGGCCTCAGCAGGTGCGGAACACGTACCCCGGCCGCCCGGCGGGGACGACGTCGAGATCCCGGCGCACCACGGAGACCTTCGCCCCCACGGACGAACACGCCTTCGTGAAGTCACGGTCCGTGTACTCCACGACGAAGACCTTGTTGCCGTACGCGGAGGCGTAATCCGCGCATTCGTCGTAGCGGCCGCACTCCTCGGCGACGGCGAAGTCGAATCCGATCTTCTCCCGCTGCCCCAGCAGGTCCGTGGTGTTCTTCTGGCCGATCGCCAGGCCCGCCGTATGCGCACGGTCGGCCAGGAGCTTCGCGAACGCGGCGTTGTGCGCCCGGGTCAGCAGACCGTCGGACCGCTCGTAGGAGTCGAGGTTGTCGGGCTCCACCGCCTGGAAACCGGACGTCGCGCAGCCGTCGATCCAGCCGCCGACGATCTTCGCCAGCCGGGTGCGCTTGCCCGCGGTCGAGGTGTCGAGCAGCGCCTCGCCCCACACCTCGTCATTGACCAGCTCGCCCTCGCCGTCGCGCAGCAGCAGATCGGGGTCGTTCTTCTCCCACCAGGTCAGGGCGTCGGGCTGGGTCTGGAAGGCGTTGACGTAACAGACGTTGTAGAGGCCCTTGGCGGGCTTCGCGCTACGGTCCCGGGAGACTGCCTTGACCCCGGTGGGCGGGGTGTACGCGCCGCCGATCTGGTAGTCGAAGGCCGCGTTGGCGGTGGGCGGTACGACCTTCGGCGCTGCCTTCGCCGGGGGGCCCGTCGCGAAGGCGTGGGACAGGAGCAGCCCCGCTCCCGTCGCCAGCGCGGCCCCGCCGGCCAGGGCGGCGAGGGTCCGCTTGCGGCGGAGCGGAGAACGGACGGCGTGCTGGGGCATACGGACTCCCGTGCGTGGGCTTCGGACCTTCCCCAGCATCATGGACGGCCGATCATGAGCGAATCGTGAGGGCGGAGCCCCCACCGCGCCGGCGGGCCGGCCGCGACCGGTCGGGTGCGAGCCGTAGCACGAACTCCGCGCCGCCGCCGGGACGGGCCCGGACGGTGAGCGTCCCCCGGTGGACCTCCGCGATCCGCCGAACCAGCGAGAGACCGATCCCCGTACCCCCGCCCGGCGAGCTGAACCGCTCCATCAGCTCCGGCAGCCGGTCCGGGTCCACTCCCGGACCCCGGTCCGCGACCCACACCTCCGGTCCGCGCACCGTCACCAGCAGCTCGGCCCGGTCCGGCGCGTCGGGCCCCCGGCCGTGCCGTACGGCGTTGTCCAGCAGATTGCGCACGGCGACCCGCACCAGCGCCGCGTCCGCCTCGACCACCGACTCCGCGAGCCGCAACTCCGGACGGGGCCCGTTCCCCGGCAGCTCCGCGCACACCTCCTCGACGAGCTGGTCCAGCCGCAGCGGCTGTGCCCGTACGACGTCCACGGCGGCCTCCAGCCGCCCCCGGGCCAGCAGGTTCTCCACGACGTCGGCCATCCGGTCCGCCGCCCGCCGGATCCGGGGCAGGTGAGCGTCGAGACCGCCCGGAGCACCGGCGGCCACCTCCACCGACCCGCGCATCACCGCCACCGGGGTCCGCAGCTCGTGCGCCGCGTCGGCCAGCAGCCGTTCCTGCTGCTCCAGCGCCTGCCAGGCCGGCCGCATGCTGCGCCCCGACAGCACCTGCCCGGTCACCGCGGCCACCGCCGTCAGCGCACCGGCCCCGACGACCAGGGACAGGACCAGACTCCGGTGCTCGGCCGCGCCGCGCTCCGGATCGCCGACCGCGACGGCCGCGCCCGCCACCGCGTCGGTGGCGTCGTGGTAGAAGGGCACGGCCAGCAGACGCACCGGCTCTCCCGAGCGGTCGCGCGCCTCGGCCCGCACCGGCCCCTCCTCGTCCATCGCCGAACGGGTCACCTCCCGGATCTCCCCGGCCGGCACGGCGAACTGCGCGGTGCGGCCCCGGAACACGGTGACCGGATCACCGCCGGGCCGCCCCTCCAGCACCAGGATCTGCGGGGTTCCCGCGGTCGCCTCGTCGTCCCCGAGGCCGTCCAGCCGGATCCGGTCGTCCTCGTAGTAGACGAGCGAGGCGGCGACGGACGCCCGGCGGCGCATCTCGTCGTACTCGGCGTCCTGCCGCGCCCGGTCGTCGGTACGGATCACCAGCCAGGACAGGCAGGCCAGCCCGACGACGGTGATCAGGGTGTACGCGGCGGTCAGCCGCAGTTGCAGCCGGCGCAGCCGCCTCCTGGCGGGGGAGCGGTGACGCCGTACGGGCTCCGCCATCAGGACGGCCCCGGCTCCGCGGACAGCAGGAACCCCCGGCCGCGCACGGTGTGCACCAGCGCGGGCGAGCCGAGCTTGCGCCGCAGGCCCGCGACGACGGCGTCCACCACGTTGGAGACCGGGTCGGCCATCTCGTCCCAGCAGTGCTCCAGCAGCCCGGTGCGGGTGACGACGGTGTCCCGGTTGACCAGGAGCTGCTGGAGCACGGCGTACTCCTTCGGGCTCAGCGACAGCAGCACACCACCGCGCCGCACCTCGTGCCGCGCCACGTCCATGACCACGTCCGCGCAGCTCAGGAAGGAAGGCAGCCGCACCGGCGCCCGTCGGCTCAGGCCCCGGACCCGCAGCACGAGCTCACGCATCGCGAACGGCTTGGCCAGATAGTCGTCCGCCCCGCTCTCCAGCCCCCGCAACCGGTCCGGCAGGGTGTCCAGGGCGGTGAGGCACAGCACGGGCACCGACCAGCCGGCCCGACGCCTGGCCTCCAGCGGGGCGAGGGTGTCACCGGAGGGCACCAGCCGGTCCAGCACCACACAGTCGTACGCATGGACGTGCAGCAGCTCGTCCGCCTCCGGCCAGTCGGAGGCGCAGTCCACGGCGAAGCCCCCGCCCCGCAGACCGGACGCGATCACCTCCCGCAGGTCGTCGTCGTCCTCCACCAGCAGCACACGCATGGGGAGGATGCCTCCGAGTCTTTTCCGGGGGAGAGGCCCGCCAGTCTAGGGCGTCCCGCGCATCCGGCCCGAGGCGGCCGGTCAGGCCGGTGACGCCTCGACGATCTGGAAGATGTTGGGCGCGGGCAGCGGCGTCACGCTCCGGAGGGCGAAGCCGCCCGCCGTGCACAGGGCGGCGAAGTCCTCCACGGTCCGCTCCCGGCCGCTCGGCGGTCAGCCGGGTGCCCTGGGCTCATCGCCTCGTTGAACGCGGCGGACATCGCCGGGTGTTCCTTCAGACGGCCGAAGAAATCGGACCCGGACACCGTGTCGAACGTGGTCTCTCCAGTACGGACACTCTCGTCGAGCAGGTCCCAGCCCCGCAGCATGACCGGATCGGTGAACATCCGGGCCATGGCGGCCATCGAGTCGGCCATGCCGGTGCGCAGGAAGTCGCCCGCCGCGGTGGGCCGTAAGACGCCGGGTTCCGTCTCGGACAGCAGCTGGAGTCCGGCCAGGGAGCGCAGCAGGCGCAACGTCGCCTGCGGATGGGTGCCGAAGAAGCCCGGCGAGCTCGTCGGCGCTCGACTCGCCCGACCCGATCCGGTCGAAGACTCCCAACCGCACCGCCGTGCCCAGAGCTTGGGCGGCCATCTGGCCCAGCACGAGCCGGGACACCGCCCCTCGTGCCTGCCAATCCACCTCCGCATCCCGGCCGTTGCCCGCATCCTGATCGTGACGGGACTTCGCCGGCGGTGGGCGGGCGCGCCGGTCAGGCGGGCCGGCCGCCGTCGAGCGCCTCGGCGGCCTCCGCCGCCACCGCCTCGGCCACGGCCGCCAGCGCCGGTGAGTCCAGCTTCCACTGCTGCCAGTACAGCGGGACGTCCACGGTGTGATCCGGGGAGAGCAGCACCAGCCGCCCGGCGCTCAGCAACGGCTCCGCCTGGACCTCGGGCACCACGCCCCAGCCCATACCCGCCGCCACGGCGTTCGCGAACCCCTCCGACGTCGGCACCAGATGACGCCGGGCGCTCGCCCCGGGCGCGAGGCCGAGCCGGCGCACGAAGGCGTCCTGAAGATCGTCGCGCCGGTCGAAGCCGATCACCGGCGCGTCACCGATCAGCTCGCGCAACGTCGTGCCCTCCCGCCGCCCCAGCCACCGGTCGGCGAAACCGGGACTGGCCACCGGCAGATACCGCATCCGGCCGAGACCGCGCACCGAGCAGCCCGTCACCGCCTCCGGCGACGACGTCACCGCGGCCATCACCAGACCCTCCCGCAACAGGGCCGCCGTATGGTCCTGGTCCTCCCGGCGCAGCTCGTATGCGAGGCCCAGCTCCTCCGGCACGCGCCGCAGGGCGGGCAGGAACCAGGTCGCCAGGGAATCGGAGTTCACCGCGATCGACAGCTGCGTCGGCTCGCCGGGCCCGGACATCCCGAGCGCCGCCTGCGCGTCGCGCTCCAGTCGGGCCAGCTGGCGGGCGAAGCGCACCACCACTTCACCGGACTCGGTCGGCCGCACCGGCTTCGTGCGCATCAGCAGCACCCGGCCCGTGCGCTGCTCCAGCGCCTTCACGCGCTGGCTGACCGCCGAAGGCGTCAGCCGCAGGACGCTCGCCGCCGCGTCGAACGTGCCTTCGTCGACCACCGCCAGCAGCGTCCGCACCTGATCGAGAGGAAGCTCGGGCATCATGACAGCTAATGATACGTAAGAATCCTTAGCTGGATCAGGATGGCGTGCTCCGTAGCGTCGACCGCATGACGAACGCGCTGACCACCGCGGCCGCCGGATTCGGCACCGGCCTCTCCCTCATCGTCGCCATCGGCGCCCAGAACGCCCTGGTGCTGCGCCAGGGCGTCCGCCGGGACGGCGTGATCGCGGTGGTCGGGATCTGCGCCCTGTCCGACGCGGTGCTCATCGCGCTGGGCGTCGCCGGGGTCGGCGCGGTCGTCGTCGCCTGGCCGTCGGCGCTGACCGTGGTGGGGCTGCTCGGCGGCCTGTTCCTGATCGTCTACGGACTGCTCGCCGCCCGCCGCGTGCTGCGCCCTTCGGCCCTGCACGCGGGGGACGCCCCGGCCACCTCGCGTCGGGCCGTCGTGCTGACCTGCCTGGCGATGACCTGGCTCAACCCGCACGTGTACCTCGACACCGTGTTCCTGCTCGGGTCCGTCGCCGCCGACCGGGGGCCCCTGCGCTGGACCTTCGGCCTCGGCGCGATCCTCGCCAGCGTGTGCTGGTTCGCGGCGCTCGGGTTCGGCGCCAGGCTGCTGAGCGGAGTCCTCGCGCGGCCCTCCGCCTGGCGGGTGCTGGACGGCCTGGTCGCCGTGATGATGATCGGCCTCGGCACGAAACTGGCGCTGGGCGCCTGAACGCCCGGCGCCCGTTCCGTACGCGGGAGAGGTGCGGGAGAAACGTGGGAGAGGCGCGGGTGCCCGGGCGCCCCGCGGGCTTACGACACCACGAGGACGAGCTTGCCGGTGGTGCGGCCGGTCTCGCCCAGCGCGTGCGCCTTCGCCGCCTCGGCGAGCGGGAAGGCCGCCTCGACGTGGGCGCGCAGCTCGTCGGCCCGGACCAGGTCGGCGATGGCCGTCATGCCCGCGTGGTCGGCCTCGACCAGCAGGTTCTCCACCCGGACCTCCCGCGCGGCGGCCTTCGCCGCCTCCGCCGGATCGCCGCCCGGCAGCAGCGACACGAGGATGCCTCCCGGGCGCAGGACATCGAGCGAACGTGCCCGTGTCTCGCCCGCGAGCGGATCGAGCACCATGTCGATGTCGCTCACCGCGTCGCCGAAGTCCACGCTCCGGTAGTCGATGACCTCGTCCGCCCCGAGTCCTCGTACGAAGTCGTGCTTGGCGGCGCTCGCGGTGCCGATGACGTACGCCCCCAGCGACTTGGCGATCTGGACGGCGAGGTGACCGACCCCGCCGGCCGCGGCGTGGATCAGGACCCGCTGCCCGGCGCGCACGTCCGCCGTGTCGACGAGCGCCTGGCGGGCGGTGAGCGCGGCGAGCGGAAGGGCGGCGGCCTGGACGTGGTCGACGCCCTCGGGCTTGTGGGCGAAGGCGCGGGCCGGGCCGACCGCGAACTCGGCGTGGGAGCCGACACCGTACGGATAGGGCAGCATGCCGAACACCTCGTCGCCCGGCTTGAAGAGGGTCACCCCGAAGCCCACCGACTCGACGACCCCGGAGACGTCCCAGCCCAGGACGAGGGGCAGCCGGTCCAGGAACATGCTCTGGGCCCGGTGCTTCCAGTCCGTGGGGTTCACTCCGGCCGCGCGGACGGCGACCACGATCTGGCTCGGTCCCGCCACGGGCCGGGGAAGCCGGACCTCCTCCAGTACCTCGGGCCCTCCGTAGGCGCTCTGACTGATGGCGTGCATGCTCTCGTTCTTCGTCATGCGTCCAGCCTCGCCGCTGCCCGCCCGGCGTACCATGGCATGATTGCCATCTTTCGACAGGATCGTGCCATGGGAAACGCGCACCGCGTCGTCGTTCTCGCCCTGGACGGGGTGTATCCGTTCGAACTCGGCATCCCGAGCCGGGTCCTCGGAGCGGCGGACGGCCGCTACTCCGTCGTGACCTGCACGACCGACGGCGGGCCGGTACGCACCAACGCCGACTTCTCGATCACCGTCGAGCACGGCCCCGAGGCGCTGGCGACGGCGGACACGCTCGTCATCCCGCCCTTCGACACCTCCCGCCTCACCCGGGAAACGCCGGCCGACGTCGTCGCGGCGCTCGCGGCCGTACCTCCCGGCACCCGCGTCGTGTCCATCTGCACCGGCGCCTTCGTCCTCGCGTCCGCCGGACTGCTGGACGGCCGGCGGGCCACCACGCACTGGGCCCTCGCGGAGCTCTTCCGGTCCTGGTTCCCCCAGGTGAAGCTGGACCCGAACGTCCTCTTCGTCGACGACGGGGGCGTGTTGACCTCGGCCGGCGCGGCGTCCGGCGTCGACGTCTGCCTGCACCTCGTCCGCGAGGACCACGGCAGTGATGTCGCCAACCGGGTCGCCCGGCTCTGCGTCGTACCGCCGTGGCGCGACGGGGGACAGGCCCAGTACATCGAGCAGCCGGTGCCCGACCCGGCGGCGAACGGCACCGCCGCCACCCGCGACTGGGCGCTGCGGAACCTCCAGGAGCCGCTGAGTCTGGCGAGCCTCGCCGACCACGCCCGGATGAGTCTGCGCACCTTCGCCCGGCGCTTCAACGAGGAGGTCGGCATGAGCCCGGGCCGCTGGATCGTCCAGCAGCGGGTCGACCGGGCCCGTCACCTCCTGGAGTCGACGGACCTGGCGGTGGACGAGATCGCCGGCCAGGTCGGCTTCGCCACCGGCGCCTCGCTGCGCCAGCACCTGCACGCTGCCATCGGCGTCACCCCGCTGGCCTACCGGCGTACGTTTCGCGGCGCCGTCCTCGCCTCCGGGCGCAGCTAGGGGAGGACGTCCGCACGCGCCCCACCCGACTGCTTCAGCCGACGGGATCGAGGAGGCTGAGACGTTCGGCGCGCTCCGGGGTCAGATCGAGGGCGGTGAGGACGGAGGGCGCGGCGATGCTGGGGAGTATGTGCTGCTGCAGCGTGATGTGGCGGCGCTGCAGGTCCCGGTAATCGGTGAGAGTCTGGGAGACGGCCTGGGTGCCCGCGAAAGCGGCCACATACAGGTCCGCCGTCTCGGTGGGGTTGACGTGGGGGAGCAGCTCACCGTTGTGCTTGGCCCGCGTGAGGAGGTGGTGGGTGGCTTCCTGCCAGCGGAGGAAAGGGCCGCTGCGGTCGAGGCCCTGAGCCTGCTGGTCCATCGACAGGCGGACGCCCGCGCGGGCGAGAAGGCTGGTCTGAAGACGGTGGCTGAACAGCATGCCCAGGTCTATGAGTTCCTGGAGTTTGAGCGCCTGGTCCGGAACGGTCTGGGGCGGCGCCTGGGCGTCGAGAACACCGAGCGCGAGATCTTCCTTGGACGGGAAATGAAAGTAGAGAGCGCCTTTCGTGACGTCGGCGGTTTTGAGTATTTCGGTGATCGTGGCGGCTTGGTAGCCGTATTTCTCGAAAGCCTGGGCCGCTGCCATCAGGATTGTCTGGCGGGTGCGGATCGCCCGGTCCTGCTTGGCCATCCTGTCTCCTTTGCTGGGCCGGTGGCCCGGGAAACGGCCGGGACGGTGTGGGGAGGGGCGGCCCTGCCGGGGATAGAAAAAAAACCGCTGAGTCTGTATCTTATCAGCGCACGTGCATCGCAGGAATGGCTCGCCATCACATGACCCCTGGGGGGAGTTATGCCCGAAGCAGCAGCCCTGATCGACCCGGTGCCGGCTATGGATTCGGAGGCCGAGGTGGTGCATCCCGTGGGGATCGACATGGTGCACCGGACCAGGCCCGAGGACGCGTTTCCGCGTAACTGGGTGCGCCTGGCGCACGATCGGTTCTCGGTGGCGGCGGTACTGCCGCACGATCACCCGTTCTTCGCCCCGGTGGGCGGCGACCGGCACGACCCGCTGCTGGTCGCCGAAGCGATGCGGCAGGCGGCCATGCTCGCCTTCCACGCCGGGTACGGCGTCCCGCTCGGCTACCACTTCCTGATGGCGGACCTGGACTACGTCTGCCACCAGGAGCACTGGGGCGTCGGCGGCGCCCCCACCGAGATAGACGTCGAGGTGTTCTGCTCGGACCTGAAGTGGCGGACCGGACTGCCCGTGCAGGGGCGCGTGGGCTGGGCGGTGCACCGCGACGGTGAGCTGGCGGCCACGGGAATGGGTGCGACCCGCTTCACCAGCCCCAAGGTGTACCGGCGGATGCGCGGCGACGCCCCCGCCGAGGGGATATCCATACCGGAGGCGGCGCCGGTCGACGCCGCCCGCGCGGGCCGGGGCAGGGCCGAGGACGTGGTGCTGTCGGACGCCGGCCGCGAAGGCGTCTGGGAACTGCGCGTGGACACCCGGCATCCGACGCTGTTCCAGCGCCCCAACGACCATGTCCCGGGCATGCTGCTGCTGGAGGCGGCCCGTCAGGCGGCCTGCCTGGCGGCGGGGCCCGGCGGAATCGTTCCGGCGGAGGCGAGCACCCGGTTCCACCGGTACGCCGAGTTCGGCAGCCCGTGCTGGATCGGGGCGACGGTCCTGTCGGGCGCGGCGGAGGATACGGTGTCGGTCCAGGTGACGGGCCATCAGGACGGCGAACTGGTCTTCTCCACGGTCCTGTCCGGTCCGCGGGCCGACGGCTGAGAGGTGCCTCCAGTGATTCTTGTGACGGGTGCGACCGGAGCGGTGGGCCGTGAGGTCGCCGGACAACTGGCGGCTGCCGGCCCCGTGCGGATTCTCGCGCGCCGTCCCGAGCGGCTGACGGTACGGGGGGACGGAGTCGAGGTCGTCGAGGGCGAGTACGGGGACCGCACCGCCCTCGACCGGGCCCTGCGCGGCGTCAACTCGGTGTTCCTGGTGACGAACAGCCCCACGGAGCCCGACGACGAGCGGGTCGCCGCGGCCGCGGCCCCGGCGGGCGTCCGCCACCTGGTCAAGCTGTCCATGATGGCGGTCGAGGAGCCGGGAGCCGACGACTTCATCACCCGGCGTCAGCGGGAGAACGAAGAGGCGATCAGGCAGTCGGGGGTGCCGTGGACGTTCGTCCGCCCCAGGACGTTCATGTCCAACACCCTGTCCTGGGCGCCCGGCATCCGCTCGGCGGGAGTGGTGCGCGCCCTGTACGGCGACGCCCCGGTCGCGTGCGTCGACCCCCGCGACGTAGCGGCGGTGGCCGTCGCCGCCCTCACCGGTACGGGGCACGAGGGCAGGGCGTACGCCGTCTCCGGCCCGGAGGCGATCACCGCGCGGGAACAGACGGCTCAGCTCTCCCGGGCGCTGGGGCGGCCGTTGCGCTTCGAGGAACTGGGCGTGGACGCGGCGCGCACGGCCCTGCTGGCGAAGTATTCGCGGCCCGTCGCGGAAGCCTTCCTGGAGAGCGCGGAGCGGCAGCGGGAGGGCGCGAAGGCGGCCGTGGCAACCACGGTCCATGAGCTGACGGGGCGTCAAGCCAGGTCGTACCGCGTCTGGTCGGCCGACCACGCGGACGCGTTCGCAGCCGAATAGCTCCGCCTCGCGGGTATGCGGGAAGCGCCCCCTGACAGGCCGTGGAAGCCGTGGCGTATCCCTCCGTTCCCTGGAAATCAAACCGGTAAGTTGGTTTGATAACTCCATGACGCCGTCCCACTGCCCCGGCGGGGAGCCCCCGACCGGCGCGGGCCCTCTATCCGGCCGCCTCGCCCCCACACGGAGGCCCCGGTGACCAAACAGGAGCGCGCCACCCGTACCCGCCAAGCGCTGATCCGCTCCGCCGCCGTCGTCTTCGAGCAGCACGGCTACGCCCAGGCTCGGCTGGTGCTGATCAGCGCCGGCGCAGGCGTCAGCACGGGCGCGCTGCACTTCCACTTCGAGAACAAGGCCGCGGTCGCGGAAGCCGTGGTGGCGGAGGCGTCCCGAGGGCTGCGCGACCTGTCCACCGCGATCCGGCGCAGAACGGACACCGCCCTGCAAGCCCTCGTCGACAGCTCGCACGCTCTCGCGGAGCGACTGCGCGAGGACCCGGTGAGCCGCGCCGGATTCCGGCTGAGCTGCGATGGCGAGCGGGCCGCCGCTCCGGACCTGCGGATGGAGTGGCACCACCGCGTACGGGAACTGCTGGACGAGGCGGCCGCCGCCGGAACCCTCGCCGACGGCATCTCCCGCGAGGACGCGGCCGCCGCGACCGTCGCCGTGACGGCCGGATTCGAGATGCTCGGCCGCCACGACCCCGAGTGGCTTTCCCCGTACCGGCTCACCGGCTTCTGGCAGTTGCTGCTGCCCCGGCTCGCCGCCGCGGAGGCTTTTCCACGCGTCGACCCGTCCGGCACCCGCACGGCCCCGCCGACCCGAGGTCCCGCACTCGCGGGGCTCGTCGTCGGCGGGACGGAGTCACCGGCGGAAGTGACAGCGGGGGCGACAGCGGCGGCGGCCGAGGCCACCTGACCAGCCGGTGCAAACCGGGACGCCGGGCCGGGAGTTCGTCCTCATCGCTCGTCGGCCGGGCCCCGCCGCACGCCGCTGATCACGTCCGCCCTGGTGGCGTCGGCTCCCCAGCTCGCCAGCAGGCGCAGGGCCTGGGCCGAATCCGAGCCCGGCTCCGCGTGGTAGGTCACCAGGTGCTGCTCCTCGTCGTCCGGGAGGTTCAGCGTCTCGTACGACAGGGTCAGGTCTCCGGCGAGCGGATGCCGGATCAGCTTGACGCCGTGGCCCTTCTCCTTGACGTTGTGCGTGGCCCACAGCCGCCGGAACTCGTCGCTCTTGACCGAGAGTTCGCCCACCAGCGCCGACAGCTCCGGATCGTCGGGGTGGCAGCCCGCGTACAGCCGCAGATAGCTGACCATGTCCGAGGCCTTGGAGTCCCAGTTGACGAACAGGTCCCGGTAGGCGGGGGAGAGGAACACCAGCCGCGCCCAGTTCCGCTCGGCCGCGGGCAGCGCGCCCCAGTCGCCGAACACCGCGGCCGCCATCGGATTCCAGGCGAGGATGTCCGAGCGCGCCCCGGTCACGTACGCGGGGATGCCGTCCATGCTGTCCAGGAGATACAGCAGCCCGGTCCGCACCCGCTGCACCCTCGCCGGGCGGCGCTTCTTCTTGTGCCGCGCCGGCCTCGCCAGATGGGTCAGATGCGCGTGCTCGGCGTCGGTGAGCCGCAGCGCACGCGCGATCGCGTCCAGCACCTCGGCCGACACATTGCGCCCGTTGCCCTGCTCCAGGCGCGTGTAGTACGCCACGGACACCCCGGCCAGCTGCGCCAGCTCCTCCCGGCGCAGCCCGGGCACCCGGCGGTGCCGGCCGAAGTCCGGCAGCCCCACGTCCTGCGGCTGGAGCTTCGCCCTGCGGGTGCGCAGGAACTCACTGAGCTCGGCGCGCCGGTCCAGCGGCTCGGGAGCGGCGGCCTCCGGCTGATCGTCCATGCCCTCCATTATTCCTGGGATTCCTGGTCGTAGGCGCCGGAGCCTGTCCCCCTCAGTAGTAGGACCGCTGGACGTAGGCAAAGCGGTGACCTGGGTAAACGTCGGACACGATGTGACTCTGGGACACGTTCCTACCGCATCACCCAGAGGAGAACCTCCGGCATGACCACCGTTGCCGCCTACGCCGCTCCCCGTGCCAAGGCCCCGCTGGAGCGCACCACCATCGAGCGCCGCCCGGTCGGCGAGTTCGACCTCCTGATCGACATCAAGTTCGCCGGAATCTGCCACTCCGACATCCACCAGGCCCGCGACGGCTGGGGCGAGGGCCTCTTCCCGATGGTGCCCGGCCACGAGATCGCCGGGATCGTCGCCGAGACCGGCTCCGGAGTCACCCGGTTCAAGGTCGGCGACCGCGTCGGCGTCGGCTGCATGGTCGACTCCTGCGGACAGTGCGACGCCTGCCGGATGGGCCGCGAGCAGCACTGCGCCGAGGGGAACACCCAGACGTACAACGCGCTCGACCGCAGCGGCGAACCCACCTACGGCGGCTACTCCACCCACCTCGTCGTGACCGAGAAGTTCGCCCTCTCCATCCCCGAGGGCATCGCCCTCGACGAGGCCGCGCCCCTCCTGTGCGCGGGCATCACCACGTACTCCCCGCTCAAGCGCTGGGGCGCGGGCCCCGGCAAGAAGGTCGCCGTCGTCGGACTCGGCGGCCTCGGCCACATGGCCGTCAAGATCGCGCACGCGCTGGGCGCCGAGGTCACCGTCCTCTCCCAGTCGCTGCGGAAGAAGGACGACGGGCTCAAGCTGGGCGCCGACCACTACTACGCGACCAGCGATCCCCAGACCTTCGAGGAGCTGGCCGGCACCTTCGACGTCATCCTCTCCACCGTCTCGGCCCCGCTGGACTTCGGCGCCTACCTCGGCCTGCTGCGCACCGAGGGCACCCTGGTCAACGTGGGCGCCCCCGAGGAGCCCATCTCGCTGAACCTCTTCTCCCTGATCCTGGGCAACAGGTCGATCGCCGGTTCGGCGATCGGCGGGATCAAGGAGACCCAGGAGATGCTGGACTTCTGCGCCGTGCACGGGCTCGGCGCCGAGATCGAGGTGATCGGCGCCGACCAGGTCAACGAGGCGTACGAGCGGGTCCTCGCGAGCGACGTCCGCTACCGCTTCGTGATCGACACCGCGACCATCTGAGGCCCCCGCCCACCCGGCTATTTCTCCGCCCCGAGCACCTGAGG
>NZ_JBHXJG010000163.1:0-16656 GCF_042723425.1 Streptomyces sp. NPDC058375
GAGCTCTCCTGCCTGTCCCTGGGGAACGGATGGGTGTCACCATCTGTGCCGCACCGAGCACGGACCCGCAAGCGGACGAGCCGCCACCACCCCCGCATTGAACGCGTTCAAGAAAGCCTCTACTCTCACACTCGGAACTTGAACACGTTCAAAGCAAGGGGGGAAGTCATGTCCGCACTGGTCAACGTCATCGTGATGCTGGGCATGCTCGTCATCGTGCCGGCGGGGCTGCGGCTGACCGAGCAGCGCGAACTGGACCGGATCCGCCGACTCTGGCCCCTCTTCGCCGTGCCGGGCGCCGTCGCCCTCTGGCTGCCGCGCGGCGTCACGGCCACCGCGCTCGCCTGCGTCTACGCCCTGGGCACCGTCCTGCTCGCCCTGCACGCCCCGCGCCGGGCGGCCCGCGGCCGGGACCTCGACCCCGCCGGGATCGCCCTGCTCACCGCACTGGTCGCCCCGGCCGTCGCCGCGACCGCCCTGGTAGCCGAGCGCTCGGGACACGAGCTGTTCGGGTTCGACCTGGGGATCCTCGCGCTGACCGTGCCGCACTTCCACTTCGCCGGATTCGCCGCCGCCCTGATCGCCGGGCTGGTCTGCCGGGTCGCCGACGGCCCGGCGGGCCGCTTCGCCGCGCTGAGCGTGCCGATCGGCACCCTGCTCGTGCTGGCCGGCTACTTCATCGGCGACTGGGCCGAGCTGGTCGGGGCCGTCGTCCTCACGGCCGGGATGTGGACCGTGGGCCTGCTGACCTGGCGCATGGGGCACGAGGAGGGGCGGGACCGGACGACGCGGCTCCTGCTGCTGACCTCCGCCGCCGTCCTGGTGGCGACGATGCTGCTCGCGCTGAGCTGGGCGCTCGGCGAGGCGACCGGGCTCCCCCACCCCTCTCTGACCTGGATGGCCGCCACGCACGGCCTGGGCAACGCGCTGGGCTTCGCGCTCTGCTCGCTGCTGGCCTGGCGGCGCATCCGCACCGACGACCCCGTCCGCACCGAAGGCCGCACCGGCGCCCTTTCCGACATCGAAGGCAGGACCGCATGAGCACCCTCACCTACCCGGAGGTCGGCGCGACCCGGCTCGGCCCGCTCCCCCGGGGCTACCACCACCTCCACCACCGCACCCGGGTCGGCCGGGGCGAGGCGGACTTCGCGGCCGCCGGGGCGGCGATCACCGAGTGGCGGATGCACCGTGCGTCGGGCGCCACGGTGGAGGCTTCGGCCCGGCGCGCCAAGCCCGGCGGAGACGTCCGGGTCTCCCTGGGCCTGGGCCCGCTCCGCTTCACCGCCCCGTGCGAGGTGATCTGGACGGCGTACGGAGAGGACAACCGCACCGGCTTCGGCTACGGCACCCTGGCCGGGCATCCGGAACGCGGCGAGGAGTGTTTCGTGGTGGACCTCGCGGACGACGGCACGGTGTGGTTCACGGTGCTGGCGTTCTCGCGCCCCGCCTCCTGGTACGCCCGGCTCGCCGGGCCGCTGGTGCCGCCCGTGCAGCTCTGGTACGCCCGCAGGCTCGGCCGTACGCTCCGCCGGCTCGTCGCCGGGGCCTGACCCGCCGCGACCGAAAGGCCCCGGGGGCCGCCCGGCCGCGACCGGCGGGGAGCCCCGGGCCGCCTCCGGACCGATACTGGCAGGGATGGAATGGTTCACCGCGGACGGCTACTGGCTGAGCCGGCTGGTCTTCCAGCGGGCGCTGGCCGTGGTCTATCTGGTCGCCTTCCTCTCCGCCGCGCTCCAGTTCCGGGCGCTGATCGGCGAGCGCGGCATGCTGCCCGTCCCCGAGCTGCTGCGGCGCACGCCCTGGCGGGCCGCCCCCGGGCTCTTCCGGCTGCACTACTCCGACCGCCTCTTCGCCGCCGTCGCCTGGAGCGGCTGCGCCGTCTCGATGGCGCTGATCGCCGGGCTCGACGGCCTGCTGCCGCTGTGGGGCGGGATGCTGCTCTGGGCGCTGCCGTGGGTGCTGTATCTGTCGATCGTCCAGGTGGGGCAGGTCTGGTACGGATTCGGCTGGGAGTCGCTGCTGCTGGAGACGGGGTTCCTGGCGGTCTTCCTCGGCAGCGGAGACACGGCGGCGCCGGTGCTGGTGCTGTGGCTGCTGCGGTGGCTGCTGTTCCGGGTGGAGTTCGGCGCCGGGCTGATCAAGATGCGGGGCGACGCGTGCTGGCGGAAGCTGACCTGCCTGGACTTCCACCATGAGACCCAGCCGATGCCGGGGCCGCTGAGCTGGTTCTTCCACCATCTGCCCCGGCCCGTGCACCGGGTGGAGGCGGCGGCCAACCATGTCACCCAGCTGCTGGTGCCCTTCCTGCTGTTCACCCCGCAGCCGGTCGCGAGCGTGGCCGCCGGCCTGATGGTCCTCACCCAGCTCTGGCTGGTCCTGTCGGGGAACTTCGCCTGGCTGAACTGGCTCACCATCGCGCCGACGCTCTCCGTGATCGACTGGACTCCGCTCGCCGGCCCGCCGCCGGCCCAGGTCGCGCCGCCCCTCTGGTACGAGGTGGTCGTCATCGCCGTGACCGCCCTGGTGCTGGTGCTCAGCTACCGCCCGGCGCGCAATCTGCTCTCGCGCCGGCAGGCGATGAACCGGTCCTACGATCCCCTGCACCTGGTCAACACCTATGGCGCGTTCGGCTCCATGCGGCTGGAGGTCGTGGTGGAGGGCAGCGCCGAGCCGGTGGCGCACGAGGGGGCGGAGTGGCGGGAGTACGGCTTCCGCGGCAAGCCCGGCGACCCGCGCAGGCTGCCGCGCCTGTTCGCCCCGTACCACCTGCGGCTCGACTGGATGATGTGGTTCGCGGCGCTCGCCCCCGCGTACGCCCGCTCCTGGTTCGGGCCGTTCGCCGAGCGGCTGCTGGCGGGCGACCGGGACACGCTCCGGCTGCTCGGCCACAACCCGTTCCCCGGAGAGCCGCCCCGGCATGTGCGCGCCCGGGTATTCCGCTACCGGTTCACCGGGCTCCGGGAGCTGCGGGCCACCGGCTGCTGGTGGCACCGCACCTACGTCCGGGAATTCCTGCGGCCCGTCTCCCGGCCGCTGCCGCCGGAGCGGGAGGGCGGGGAGACGGGCCGCGGGACGCGCCAGTAGATCCTCGGGGGTCAGTCGATGCCGGGCAGGATGTGCGGCTCGGCGAGGTCGTCCTCGTATCCGGCGAGCCGGATCGGGGCGGACCTGGCCCAGACCTCGATGTTCCGCAGCTTCTCGGGGCGGCCGGGCCGCCCGTGGGTCCGTTCGGCGGGGCGCATTTCGCGCTCGGTCAGTTCCGGTGTCGTCACCGCGCACTCCTCTGTGTCGCGTCACCCAGGGCGTCGCCGACGCTCCGGCACCGATGCCGGAGCGCGACCGCCCCGAGCGGGGCAGGGATGGTGGTATTCGGTCGCGGTGGCGCCGGTTCGGGGCGGAACAGCGGCCGGGTTTCCGACCGTGTCCCAGGACGGTCGAGGAACCTTCGTGGGCCCCTCGATGACGTCCGTTCGCCTCAGCCTAACCAAATGAGCGCCGCCGCGCTCGATAGAACGTGTGCGGTAGGTCACTTTCGGCCACCGGGTACAGCGAAAACCCGGCCCAGGAACAATCCTGGGCCGGGTTTTCGGGTGCCGCGCGGAGACCGTCGGGCCGGATCGGCCGTTCGGGTTACCAGTTCGCGGGGGCGTAGTCCTTGAGGAAGCAGCCGTACAGGGCCTCGCCGTCCTCACCACGCACGATCGGGTCGTAGACCCGGGCCGCCCCGTCGACCAGGTCGAGAGGGGCGTGGAAGCCCTCCTCGGCGAGGCGCATCTTGTCCGGGTGCGGGCGCTCGTCGGTGATCCAGCCGGTGTCCACGGCCGTCATCAGGATGCCGTCCTTCTCGAACATCTCCTGGGCGCTGGTGCGCGTCAGCATGTTGAGCGCGGCCTTGGCCATGTTCGTGTGCGGGTGGCCCGCGCCCTTGTAGCCACGGCTGAAGACGCCCTCCATCGCCGAGACGTTGACGACGTACGCGTGCTTCGCGGCGGTGGCGGCCATCGCCGGACGCAGCCGGCTGATCAGGATGAACGGCGCGGTGGAGTTGCAGAGCTGGACCTCGAGGAGCTCAATCGGCTCGACCTCCTCGACCGTCTGGATCCAGCTGTTGGTGTCGTGCAGGTCCGGGACGAGGCCGCCCGCGTCGATCGCGGTGCCCGCGGCGATCCGGGCCGGCGAGGCGGAGCCGGTGACCAGGGCGAGGTCGGTGACCTCCTGGGCGCTCAGGCCCTCCTTGCGGGCGCTGGGCAGGGCGGCGACCCGGTCGACCGTGCCGCTGCCGAAGGTGCCGATGACCTCGGCGGCGGGCAGCTCACCGGCCGGAAGCGGCGCCGACTCGGCGTTGACCAGTTCGCTGTAGGCCCCCGGCGAGCGGCGTACGGTCTGGGCGGCGTTGTTGATCAGGATGTCCAGCGGCCCCTCGGCGGCGACGGAGTCCGCCAGCGCGACGACCTGGGCCGGGTCGCGGAGGTCGATGCCGACGATCTTCAGCCGGTGGATCCACTCGTCGCTGTCCTCCATCGCCTTGAAGCGGCGGATCGCGTCGTTGGGGAAGCGGGTGGTGATCGTGGTGTGCGCGCCGTCGCGCAGCAGCCGCAGCGCGATGTACATGCCGATCTTCGCCCGGCCGCCGGTGAGCAGCGCCCGGCGTCCGGTCAGGTCGGTGCGGGCGTCCCGGCGGGAGCGGTTCTCCTTGGCGCAGGACTGGCAGAGCTGGTGGTAGAACGCGTCGACCTCGACGTACCGCGTCTTGCAGATGTAGCAGGACCGGGGCCGCTGGAGGATGCCGGCGATCTCGGCCTGGGCGGAGGAGGAGGGCAGGACGCCCTGTGTCTCGTCGTCGATGCGCTCGGCCGAGCCCGTCGCCGTGGCCTCGGTGACGGCCCGGTCGTGGGCGGTCTTCGCGGCACGGCGCTCCTGGCGGCGGCGCTGCTTCACGGTGCGGTAGATGCCGGCGGTGGCCCGGCGGACGGCGATGGCGTCCGGGTGGTCCACCTCGATCTTGTCGAGCTCGTCGAGCACGCCCAGGCAGACGGCCAGCCGCTCCGGGTCGATTCCGGGACCGAACTCCTCGATTCCGGGAGCGAGCTCCGGGCTGTCCTCTGTCACCGTCATTGCCGTTCCTCTGTCATCTTCTCGCCGCGGGTCGTGGGTCACCGCAGGCCGAAACACCCCGCTCAAGTTTGCCATGCGCGGGCCACTGCTCCGTTCGAGCGAGGAGGGGCAACGGCGGGGGCTCCGGAAGGCGATCGAAGAAATCAGAAAAAGGAGTGCATGACTCCGCGAAGACCGGGCAGGCGACCGTCCGACACATTGGACAGCAGGGAGGGGCGACACCATGACGACGATGTCGGCGCGAGCCACCGGAACCACGACGCCGTTGAGCGACGACCGGGTCGGCACGCGGGCAGCGGACGTCACCGGAGAGCTGCCCTGGGTCGAGGACGCCGGAAAGATCGCCCCGCAGGATGCCCGAGCCCTGTCGAAGATCTTCTTCGACCGACTCCAGGTCCTGGAGGAGGGCACCCACGAGCACCAGTACGCGCGCAACACCCTGATTGAGATGAACCTCTCGCTGGTGCGCTTCGCCGCGTCCCGGTTCCGCAACCGGGGCGGCGACGACGCCGAGGACATCATCCAGGTCGGCACGATCGGCCTGATCAAGGCGATCGACCGGTTCGACCTGTCCCGTGAGGTCGAGTTCGCGACCTTCGCCGTGCCCTACATCGTCGGCGAGATCAAGCGCTTTTTCCGCGACACCACCTGGTCGGTGCATGTGCCGCGGCGGCTCCAGGAGCTGCGGGTGGACCTCGCCAAGGCGAAGGAGCAGCTCTCCGCGCAGCTCGACCGCGACCCCACCGTCAAGGAGCTGGCCGCCCACCTCGACCTCCCCGAGGAGGAGATCATCGAGGGGCTCGTGGCCGCCAACGGCTACTCGGCGGGTTCGCTCGACACCCCTTCCGCGGACAGCGACTCCGGCCAGGAGCAGCGCGCGTACGCCGATGTCCTCGGCGAGGCGGACCCGGGCATGGAGACCGTCGAGAACCTGCACACGCTGGCCCCGCTGCTGGACCAGCTCGACGAGCGGGAGCGCCGGATCGTGCAGATGCGGTTCGGGGCGGAGATGACGCAGTCGCAGATCGGCGCGGAGCTGGGCGTGTCCCAGATGCACGTGTCGCGGCTGCTCAGCCGGATCGTCCAGCAGTTGCGCAAGGGTATGAGCGTCGAGGCGTGAGCCTGCGCGAACCGTTCGGGCTCTGCCCGGAATCGAGCCGTCCGCCCTTCCGGGCGGGCGGCTTCGTGCCGTGCGCTCATCAGCCCCGTCCGTGGCGGGGCTCCTCGCTGGCATATGCTTTCTGACGATCAGGCCGGATGCACCGTGCCGTCGCACGAGAGGGTGGAGGCTTGACCGAGACACCCGTGGGCACATCCCCGAGTCCTGTGGGCCTCACCGGCATCCCCACCCAACAGGTCGGCATCCCCCACCGCCCCGAGCCCCCCCTGTGGAACCTCGACGCCACGATCCTGCTGGTGGAGGACGACGCGGGCGACGCGCTGCTCGTCGAGGAAATGCTCGCCGACAGCGAGCTGGACTCCGCCCTCACCTGGTGCAAGACGCTGGGCGAGGCCCGGACGTTTCTGCGCGCCTCCACCGCACCGGTGTGCGTGCTCCTCGATCTGCACCTCCCCGACGTCCACGGGCTGGACGCCGTGCGCCAGATACTGGAGTCCGACGGCGAGGCCGCGATCGTCGTCCTCACCGGCCTGGAGGAGTCCGGGACCGGGCTCCGCGCGGTCGCCGGAGGCGCCCAGGATTACCTGGTCAAGGGCCGACTGGGCCCCGAGGTGCTCTCGCGCGCGATCCGCTACGCCCTGCAGCGCAAGGAAGTGGAGCGGGCCGCCGCCGCGCTGCGCGCCAACCGGCTGATCGCCCAGGAGAACGCCCGGCTGGAGCGCGGCCTGCTGCCCGTCCCCCTGCTGCGGGACGATCGTTTCCGGGCTCGCGCCCGTTACGAGCCGGGGCGGGTCCACGGGCTGCTGAGCGGTGATTTCTACGATGTCGTGCAGACTGCGGACGGCACGGTGCACGCGGTGATCGGCGATGTCTCCGGGCACGGCGCCGCCGAGGCCGCGCTCGGTGTGTGTCTGCGGGTGGCCTGGCGTACCGCCGTACTGTGCGGCACGTCACACGTCGAGCAGATAGCCCTGCTGGAGGAGATTCTGGTCGCTGAGCGCTCGGACTCGCACGTGTTCGCCACCGTCACCTCGCTGGCTTTCCCGCCCGGGCAGCGGCATGTGCAGGTTCTGCGGGCCGGTCATCCGGGCTTGCTGCTGCGCCAGGGCACGGAGGTGTCCTGGGTGGAGCCCGAGGGCGGTATGGCGCTCGGGCTGCTGCCGGGGGTGGGCCGGTGGCCGACGGTGGACGTCCCGCTGCCGCCCGGCGCGGGTCTGGTGCTCTTCACGGACGGGCTGTTCGAAGGGCGCGACGGGCCGGACAGCCGGCTCGGCGAGGAAGGGCTGCTGGCGATGGCACGGGCCAACGGACATCTGCCGGCCCGCGCGTTCGTCGACGCCCTGGTGGCGGGAGCCGCCGAGGGGGCCGCACCGTACGGTGGGCTCGCTGACGATGTGGCCGTACTGCACCTGGGTTGGGGATCGGAAGACGATGAGCACTGACGGCGCGCAGGGCATAGCGGAGAAGAGCATGGCCGCCCGACTGTCGGTGCAGTCCTGGGTCCATCTGATACTCGGCGGTTTCGTCGTGGTGGTCTGCGGCTGCCTGGTGATCGGCGGCCTGGTGCTGTCCCGGATGTCGGAACGCACCGACGAGCTGGTGGACATCATCCAGCCTGCGCGATCGGTCTCCTTCCAGCTGCAGAACGCCCTGCTCGACCAGGAGACGGGGGTCAGGGGGTTCGCCCTGACCGGTGACCGGTCCTTCCTGGAGCCGTACGAGGCCGGGAAGAGCGCCGAGCGGGAGCGGCTGGTCCAGGCGCGGGAGCTGGTAGGCGACGACGAGCGGCTCGCGAAGGACCTGGACGCCGTCGAGACCGCCGCGGATCGGTGGCGGCAGGACAAGGCCGAGCCGTTGATCGCGGCGGTACGGGAGGACGGCCCCAGCCGTTCCGGCACGACGGCGCAGCTCCAGAGCAGCAAGACGGAGTTCGACAGCCTGCGGCGCGCGTACACCGTCCAGCAGGAGCATCTGGCCGAGGCCCGGGACCGGGCGCGGGCCGACCTGAACGCCGCGCGCTCCACCCGTGACTGGGTGGTGGGCATCCTGCTCGGCGTTCTCGTGCTGACCATCGTGGCGTTGAGCGTGCTGCTCCACCGGGTGGTGGGCGTGCCACTGAACCGGCTCCGCGCCGCGTCGGAAGCGGTGAGCTCGGGGGCCTTCGGCAGCCAGATCGAGATCAAGGGCCCGTCCGACGTCCAGGCCGTGGCCGGGGCGGTGGAGGGCATGCGCCGACGGCTGTCCAACGAGCTGACCGAGGCCCAGAAGCGCGAGGAACTGCTCGCGGATCAGACGGAGGAGCTGCGCCGCTCCAACTCCGAGCTGGAGCAGTTCGCATACGTCGCCTCCCACGACCTCCAGGAGCCGCTGCGCAAGGTCGCCTCCTTCTGCCAGCTCCTGGAGAAGCGGTACGGCACGGAGCTGGACGACCGGGGCAAGCAGTACATCGCGTTCGCGGTGGACGGCGCCAAGCGCATGCAGGTGCTGATCAACGACCTGCTGACCTTCTCGCGGGTGGGCCGGGTCCACGAGGGCTGGAAGCCCGTCGATCTGGGCCGGGCTTTCGACCGCGCCCTGGGCAATCTGTCCGCGGCGGTCGAGGAGTCGGGTGCGAGCGTCGAGCGGCCCGAGGAGCTGCCGGAACTCGTCGGGGACGCCACCGCCCTCACCATGGTCTGGCAGAACCTCATCGGCAACGCCGTGAAGTTCCGCCATCCCGACCGTTCGCCCCGTGTCTTTGTCGCGTGCGTGCGCGAGGACGAGAACTGGCATCTGACCGTGGCGGACAACGGGATCGGGATCGCGCCCGAGTTCGCGGACAAGGTGTTCGTCATCTTCCAGCGGCTGCACGCCCGTGACGAGTACGACGGCACGGGCATCGGTCTGGCACTGTGCCGGAAGATCATCGAGTTCCACGGCGGCCGGATCTGGCTGGAGCCCGAACCGGGCGAAGGCACCCGTATCCACTTCACTCTGCCCGTGGCGCCCGAGGCGCCCGCGCACACCACGGCGGAGCTGCTCGCTGCCGCCCAGCTCACCAGCCAGCCGGGAGACCCTTCGTGAACACCCCTGCCCAGCCCATCGAGGTCCTGCTCGTCGAGGACGACCCCGGCGACGAGCTGATGACCCGTGAGGCCTTCGAGGACAACAAGATCCGCAACACCCTGCACGTCGTGCGCGACGGACAGGAGGCGCTGGACTTCCTCTACCGGCGCGGCGAGTACACCGAGGCACCCCGCCCCGACCTGGTGCTGCTGGACCTGAACCTGCCCAAGTACGACGGCCGGCAGGTGCTGGAGCAGATCAAGGCCGACCCCGAGCTCTCCCTCATCCCGGTGGTCGTGCTCACCACGTCCTCGGCCGAGGAGGACATCCTGCGCAGCTACAAACTGCACGCCAACGCGTATGTGACGAAGCCGGTGGACCTCGATCAGTTCATCGCGGCGGTGCGCCAGATCGACGAGTTCTTCGTGACCGTGGTGCGGCTGCCCGGACGTGCGTAGGATCGGTCCGGATCTCCTGGAGTGGGATCGTTCGCCAGGGGTAGACGCATGGCGGAAAAGGTCTGCGACCTCAACTCGGCGCCCTGGCTGGAGCACATGAACGAACAGGTCACCTCCCCACCGGAAGACCCGGGTCAGGGGCTGGCTTCCGCCGAGGTACCGCCTTCCGCCGAGGTGCTGCTGAGCGCCGAGGTCTTCGACGGCGAGCCGGGCTGCATCGCGCTGGCCCGCGCGCTCGCCGACCGCTTTCTGACGCGGCTCGCGGTGGAGTGCCTCGCCCCGATCGGCGAACACACGCGTAGCGACCTCATGCTGGCCGTCAGCGAACTGGTCACCAACGCCGACCGCTACAGCCACGGCCCCTACATGCTGGAGCTGGAGGGCACCGCAGAGCGCATCAGCGTCACGGTGTACGACAGCAGCACCGCCATGCCCGTGCTGTACGCCCCCGACCCCTCCCGCCTCGGCGGCCACGGCATGGAGATCGTCGTGGCCCTGTGCGACCGGCTCACGGCCGAGCGGGTGCCGGTGGGCAAGCGCATCCGGGCGGAGTTCCAGCTCAGCACCTGAGCCCGCCGAGGCCTCCGCTCCCAGCGCCTGCCGTGCGGATCAGGCCCGCTCGTCCGGCCGGCCGAACCAGTCCAGGCACAGCACCAGCGCGTCGTCGGGCGTCTCCGTGCCCCGGTGCTCCGCCAGCTCGCCGAGCATCGCGCGCGGGACGGTGGCGGCCGGCAGGAGCCGCGTCGACTGGATGGCGCGGGCCAGCAGGCGTTCGCCGTACACCTCACCGAGCGGGGACACCGCGTCGTAGACGCCGTCGCTGAACAGCAGCAGCCGGTCGCCCGGCTCCACGTGGAACTCCTGGACCGTGTACTGCGACTCCTCGAACATGCCGAGCGGCAGCTGCGCCTCCAGCTCCACGCGGCGGACCGTGCGGCCGCGCTGCATCCACAGCTGGGGTGACCCCGCGTCGACGACGCCGACCCGCCCGGTCGCCAGCTCGAAGCGGAGCAGCAGGGTCGAGACGTGGGAGGCGCCGCGGTGCTGGTCGTAGAGGGCCTGGTCGGCGAGGGCCGCCTGGTCGGCGATGCCGATGCCGGCCCGGCGGGCGTTGCGCAGGGCGTTGACGGCGAGGTTGGTGAGGAGGGAGGCCTGTATGCCCTCTCCCATGCCGTTGGTCACCGCGACGGTCAGCTCGTCGCCGTCGGCGGCCCAGTCGAAGTTGTCACCGTGGATGGCGTACGCGGGCTCCAGCTGGGCCCCGATCGCGAACTCGGCGGCGGTGCAGGCGCGGGCGGGCAGCAATTGCCACTGCATCTCGGCGGCCAGGGTCAGGCGGGTGGTGCGGCGGGCGCGCTGGTACAGGTCGGTGTCCCGCTCGGCGACCAGGATCTCGTGTCCCAGCAGGTCGGCCATGTGGGTCAGCTCGCCGACCAGCTCCGGGGTGGACAGGGCCTGGGGCAGCCGGACGGTGAGGATGCCGAGCCGTTCGCCCCGTACGGTCACGGGCAGGTGATGATCGACGGCGTCGTCGTGCCGGACCTGCTGTTCGCCGGGCTTCTGGCTGCCGAACGCGCGGCCCTCGGGACTGTTGTGGAGGGAGAGCGGTTTCTGCTCGCCGTCGGGCCGGTCCAGCGATTTGAGGACCCGCAGACCGTAGTCGGCGAGGTGGAGCTCCACCGCGAGGGCCCCGTAGACACTGCTGAGCTTGGTGCGCAGGGTGGCCAGCAGGGCGTGCGGCGCGGCGGCCCGTACGGCGGCCTCGATGTCCGTTCGTCTGTTCACGGTCTCTCGCACATTCTTCGTCCTGCGACGCGGTAAGGGCCGGGCCCGGGCTGACAAGCGGGCCTGACGGGTGACACAGTGGCTGAATGCCCCACCGAGGATTCCGCCCGAGCATGCGCGAACAGGCGTCCGCCGACGCCGTCGCCGCCTCGGAGCTGCTGGAGGTGCTGTGGGGCCGGGGCCAGGAATCCGCCGCTTCGGGAACCGTCTCGCCCTCCCAGCTCCGTGCCCTGCTGGTGATCGAGAAGCAGGAGGGCACCAATCTGCGAGCGCTGGGCGAGGCCCTGGGATCCCGGGCCCCCTCCGTCAGTCGGCTCTGCGACCGGATGGAGGCGATGGGGCTCGTCCTGCGGGCGCCCAGCCCGACCAGTCGGCGCGAAGTGGAACTGCGGCTGAGTCTGCGCGGCCGCACCCTTCTCGAAGAGTACCGGGCCCTGCGCGCCGGCGAGCTGAACGCCGTGCTGGAGCGGATGGACCCCGCCGCCCTCGCCGCGCTCGTGGACGGCCTCGCGGCCTTTCACGCCGCGGCTTCGGAGCGCCTTTCCCCGCAAAGGGAGACGGCGGTCTCCCGACTCCGCGATGATGTCGCGGACAGCGCCTAGTTTCATCCAGCTCCTGCTTCCGCATCCATCGGCTCTCCGCCGTCGACAGGCCGGACGAGCAACCGTCGGGGATCAGATTGTTACCCGATGGAGAATGTTGTCAAATGGCAACTGTTACTTCTATCGTTAGCCCCGTACCCCCGCCGCGACCAGGGACGGAACGATGCCGACCCGTGTCCGGCGACACGGCTCTCCGCTCCCTTCCGACCCGCCCGAGGTGCCTTCCGTGCTTTCATCGCCCAACGAAGACAGAGCCGTCAGAATCACCACCCGGCAGGAGCGGGACGCATCCGTCCTCACCGTGTCGGGTGACCTCGATATCGACAGCGTCGCACCGTTGGGCCTCGCGCTGACCTCGGCGGCCGACGACGGCTCGGGCCCGGTCGTCGTGGACCTCTCCGGCGTCGGCTTCGCGGACTCGACGACGGTGAACGTGCTCCTTCAGGGCCACACGGCGCTCGGCGGCCGGCTGCGGCTGGCCGCCCCGTCCCCGTTCATGCGCCGCCTGATCGACATGATCGGCCTCGACAGCGCGCTGCCCGTCCTGCCGTCCGTGGACGACGCCATCGACGCCGTACTGCCTTCCTGACGTTACGGCTCCGCCCGGGTGGAGCCGGGCGCCCGGTCGAACACGCAGTCGCCGCACAGCCCGCCGCCGGAACAGCGCCAGTACAGGCAGCAGCTGCGCCGCCGGAACGCCGGGCCGTGCGGGGATCCGGTGTCGCGCAGCGCCTCGTCGTCGAAGAGCTCGGCCGCCAGCGCGCGGGCCCGTGCCGCTACGTCCGGCCGGTCCTGGGCACGCGCGAACGCGACGAGTTCACGCACGGCCCCGGCGAGCGCGGAGCCCGCGTTGCCCCGCAGCAGTTGCGGCGAGATGTTCCCGTCGCGCCGGAACGCCTCGGACAGCGGGGCCAGATGCCCGTACTGGACCTCCTCACGGATCCGGGCCGCCGTGCCGGGCAGCTCCGCCGTCCCCGCGAGCCACAGGTCGTCCGGCGACGTGGCCGACGGATCCCAGTGCAGGGCGCCGGGCGTCAGAGCGGGGATCCGCCCGAACAGCGCGGCCGGGCCCAGGGCGACGGACCAGAGCCGCGCGGCAAGACCGAGATGGGCGATGGAGGCGGCGACCCTGCGCTCGGGGGCCGCGAGGCGCGCCGCGACCCGGTCGACACGCGCGGCGAGGGGGCCGTTCTCCCCCGCGTACAACCGTTCCAGCGGCCGGTGCCCGCCGCCCGGCACCGGGGTGGTCCGCAGCGCGAAGAATCCCCCGACCGACGCCAGTAGTGCCAGGTCCATGGGCCGCTCCCCCTCCGCTTCCGGTCCGTCCCCGGTCCCGCTCCCGTGATCGGGGACGCGGACACCGGCTGTGGCGCCCCGGCGGCTCACCGTATCCGCCGGGCGGCAACTTCTGACGACCGGGGGCGGCAGGACTACCGTCGGGAGGAGGACGTCGGTCCGACGGGCGTACTACTGGGGCAGTACGCCGAAGTGCAGTCTCAAGGACGACGACGTGGGGCCCCGGACGGGACATCGTGGTGTACATGAGCTCCCTTGCGTTGTCCGTGTTGCTGTCACTGATCTCCGCGGTCGCCTACGCGGGCGGGGCGATCATCCAGGAGCGCGTGGCCGCGACCGGTGACAACTCCTGGCGCGCCCTGCTGCGCAACGGCGTGTGGTGGGTCGCCGTCGTCCTCAACGGGATCGGTGCGGTCCTGCACGTGGTGGCGCTCGCCTACGGTCCGCTCAGCCTGGTCCAGCCGCTCGGGGCGCTGACGATCGTCTTCGCCCTGCCGATGGCGGCTCTGTTCGTCGGGCGGCGGGCGGGGGCGGCGGCGTGGCGCGGCGCGCTGATGGCGACGGCCGGGCTCGGCGGACTGCTGGCGCTCACGGGGAACGCCGAGCCGCACACGCTGAACGGTCCCGAGCAGGCGCTGCTGGCCTCGGTGACGTTCGGGGCCGTCGGCGCCCTCGTCGTGCTCTCCCGGACGCTGCGCCGGCCGGTCCTGCGCAGCATCGTCCTGGCCACGGGCGCGGGCGCGGCGTTCGGCATGGCCTCGGTGTTCACCAAGACCGTGGCCGTGGAGCTGACGTCCGGTTCACTGCGCTCGGGCGCGCTGCCGCTGCTGGTGATCGCCGGGCTCGCGGCGGCGGGCCTGTTCCTGTCCCAGGCCGCCTACCGGGGCGCGGGGCTCACGGCTCCGCTCGCGACGGTGACGGTGGTCAACCCGGTGGTGGCCGCCGCGATCGGCCTGACCCTGTTCGGCGAGCACTTCCGTCTCGGCGTCCCGGGCACCGTCCTGGCCCTCTCCTGCGGGGCGTTGGCCGCCGGCGGCCTGATCATGCTGACGCGGGAGCGGCTCAACGGGGAGCACGCCGAGGAGGCAGGGGCGGCCCCGGAGGCGACCGGCCCCGGCACCCGCCGCGCGGCCCCGGCCGAGGGCTCGGGCGCCCAGGACGCGGACGGCGGCGCGCAGGGGCGTGAGGACGGACGCCCCGCGGTGTCGCCTGACGTGCCGGAACCCGCGTCGGGGCAGCGGCCCGTGGAGCCTACGTCGTCGCCCCTGGTGCCGGGACGCGCCGTGCCGCAGGCGGAGTTCGGCACGCCGGGCCCGCTCGCGGAGCAGCGGCGGCGCGGCGGAGCCACGCTGCGGCGCTCCCGCTCCGAGCGGACGGTTCAGACCCTCACGCCGCCGGCCCGCAGGTAGGCGAGCGGATCGACGTCCGAGCCGTAGCCGGGGCCCGTACGGATCTCGAAGTGCAGGTGCGGGCCGGTGCTGTTGCCGGTGGAGCCGGAGCGGGCGATGCGCTGCCCGCCGGAGACCGACTGCCCGGCGCGCACGTGGAGCGCGGAGAGGTGGGCGTACTGGCTGTACTTGCCGTCGCTGTGCCGGATGACGACCTCGTAGCCGTATGCTCCGGCCCAGCCGGCCGAGACGACGCGTCCCGGAGCCACCGACTTCACCGACGTACCGGTGGGGACGGGAAAGTCCACCCCGGTGTGGTAGCCGCTGGACCAGGAGCCGGCCTGCCGGTAGGGGGTGCCGGTGCCGGCGGCGACCGGGGCGCTGAAGCCGGGGTGCTTCACGGCCCGCTCCGGAGCGGGCTGTTCCTTCTTGGGAGGCGCCTGCTTCGGCGCTTCCTTCTTCGGCGCCTGCTGCTTGGGCGCTTCCTTCTTGGGTGCCTGCTGCTTCGGGGCGTCTTTCTTGGGTTCGGCCTTGCGCTGGTCCGCCTTGTTCGCCCCGGGCGCGGCTGTCGAGGGCTTCGGGGTGGCCTTCCCGGAGCTCGTTCCCTCCCCCGCCTTCGGCGCCCGGCTCCCGTCGAGGCTGAGCCGCTGTCCGGGGAAGATCAGGTTCGGGTCGTCCCCGACGACGGTGCGGTTGGCCGCGTAGAGGCCCTGCCAACCGCCGCGCACCCGCTGGGCGGACGCGATGCCCGAGAGGGAGTCGCCGCTCGAAACGGTGTACGCGTCGCGCTTGCCCGGCACATGGGTGGGCGTCGCCGCGGCGGGACGCGTCTGCGGCTGCTTGGGCGGCGCGCTCCGCGGCGCGGAGGCCTGGACGGGCCGGTTCCCCGCGCTCTGCGCGTCGGCCCCCGGCCCCGGGGTGATCTCGGGCGCGTCCCCACCCCGGGTGAGCCCCGCCCGTACGGAACAGGTGGGCCAGGCCCCGGGGCCCTGGCCGTCGAGCACCTTCTCGGCGATGGCGATCTGCTGGTCCCGGGTGGCGAGATCGGCGCGCGGCGCGTACTGCGTGCCGCCGAAGGCCGCCCAGGTGGAGCCGCTGAACTGCAGCCCGCCGTAATAGCCGTTGCCCGTGTTGACGGCCCAATTGCCGCTGGACTCACAGGCGGCGACCTTCTCCCAGACCTCACCCGAGGCGGCTCCCGCCGAGGCCGCGGTGATGAGCGGGAGCGCGATGCCCGCGCCGCCCGCCGTCACCGTGAGCGAGGCACGGTTGATGCGGCTGGGCTGATATCTGCGGTGCCGTCCGGTCGCGGCCATACGTGGCTCCCCCACTGGCTTCGGTACATCTCGCAAGGGGCAACGTAGGGCCGCACAGTGACTGATCACAAGCAAAACGTGATACTCGGCCGCCCCCGGATAGTCCGTGGCCGAATACCGCTCCCCCGGATTTCGCTCGCCCCTGGGAGTGACTTGGGGTGACCTGGGGGGAGCAGGGGGGTGTTCAGGCCGGACCTGACTCCTCCGGCCAGGCCCGCAGGGCGACCTCCGCGAGCACCTCCAGCTCCGCACGGCTCGCGCCGTCCCGGGCCTGTTGCGACATTCCCTGGATGACGGCCGCCGTATAGCGTGCGAGCGCCGCCGCGTCGGCGTGGGCGGGGAGCACCCCCGCGTCGATGTCCGCCTGGATCCGCCGCTGAAAGACCGTCACGTTCCGCAGGCGATGGCCGCGCAGCACCGCCACCACCTCGTGCGAGGAGCAGTTCTCGGCGGCGCTGAGCACCATGCAGCCGTGCGGCCGACCGTCCGCCGTGTACTCCGCCGCGGCTTCGCGCAGCATCCGCGCGAAGC
>NZ_JBHXJG010000164.1:0-16532 GCF_042723425.1 Streptomyces sp. NPDC058375
CCTGAGCTCAGGTGCCGGGCGCCAGATTTCTGCTGCCCCACACCCGAACGCCGCGTTCCACTGGAGCAATCGCCGCGCGTGACCGACATTCACCTCACACAGAGGACCGAAATGTACGGAGATGACCGCATATGGCGACCGCTGTCCTCACCCCCGACCAGCTCGACGGCCAAGCTGCCCGGCTGCACGACTCCCAGGCGTGGCAGCAGATCGTCACGGGCTGGGAGCACACCGCCGCCGAGCCCGCCCCCGCCCCCGGACCGGCAGCGCCCGCCGACTGGCGGAGCCTGCTGTCCGTACCCGTGGACCGGCTGATCGACGACACCCTGCGGACGCTGCCCGCGTCCGCCCCGCACGAGCGTCCCCTGCCCGGGCGGCTAGGTGCGATGCTGCCCGACCGCGTTCACCTCTGGCGGCGGGTCGGGCAGGGCGACGTGCGCCCCTCGACCCACCTCGGCTACGCACGGCAGATCCTGGCCGAGTGGGGCTGGCAGAACACCCCGTACCGGCTGCGGAACGTCCGGGGAGCACGCTGTGTCTGCGGCGCGATGATCTCCGCGCACCGCCTCGGCTACGGCTCTCTCGACACCGTGGACCGGGCCGGCGCCTGGCTGATCACGGAGCTGCGCGCGCAGGGGTGGCCGGGGCTGATCGGCCCCTGGAACCGCCATCCCGGCCGCACCGCCGCCGACGCCCTGGCCCTCGTCGACGCCACCATCCGCCGCGCCTCCCTGGCCGGACAGTAGTGCCGGACAAGGACTGATGAAGGACCGACGTCGGAGGATCGGCGTCGGAGGATCGGCGTCGGAGGATCGGCGTCAGAAAGGCTCGTCCAGGCCCTCCGTGTCCTCGCCCTCCTCCTCCAGCGCCTGACGCACCACCCGTAGGGCCATGCCCTCCCCGTACCCCTTGCGGGCGAGCATCCCCGCCAGCCGGCGCAGCCGCTTGTCCCGGTCCAGGCCCCGGGTGGAGCGGAGCTTGCGAGCCACGAGCTCGCGCGCCGTCTCCTCCTCCTGGTCCGAGTCGAGCTGCCCGACCGCCTCGTCGATCACGGCGGAGTCCACGCCCTTCGTCCGCAGCTCACGGACGAGGGCGCGGCGCGCGAGCCCCCGGCCGTGGTGCCGGGACTCCACCCATGCCCCGGCGAACGCCGCGTCGTCGATCAGCCCGACGTCCTCGAAGCGCGCGAGCACTTCCTCGGCCGCCTCGTCCGGGATCTCCCGCTTCCGCAGGGCGTCCGCGAGCTGTTTGCGCGTTCGCGGCGTCCCGGTGAGCAGCCGCAGGCAGATGTTGCGCGCCTGCTCGACCGGATCGCGCGGCTCCCCCTTCTCGGCCCTCGACGAGGAAGGAGAGCCGCCGCCTCTGGTGCCGGAGCGGGCCCGGCGGCCCGCCCCCTCACCGAATCCGCTCCCGGCGCCCGCTCCCCCGCGTGAGCGGCGCCCGGGCCGCGCCGCGACGTCGTCCGCTGCCGCCCCCCGCGCGGCGGCGGACGCGTCGGTGGGCCCGTAGCCGGATCCGGGGTCTCCGCCGGGCTCTGCAGGGCTGCCCGGCCACTCCGTACGACGTGTCACGGCCTAGCTCTTGGCCGCCGCGGTCTTGGCCGGCTTGGCCTTGGCTGCCGCGGTGGCCGCCAGCTTCGCCGCCCCGTCGGCCGCCGACGCCGCAGCGGCGTCCGCGGCAGGCTCGCCCGCAGCGTCGTCCGGACGGACGCCGACGCCCAGCTTCTCCAGGATCTTCTTCTCGATCTCGTTGGCGAGGTCGGGGTTGTCCCTGAGGAAGTTGCGGGCGTTCTCCTTGCCCTGGCCGAGCTGATCGCCCTCGTACGTGTACCAGGCGCCGGCCTTGCGGACGAAGCCGTGCTCCACGCCCATGTCGATCAGTCCGCCCTCGCGGCTGATGCCCTGGCCGTAGAGGATGTCGAACTCCGCCTGCTTGAACGGCGGGGCGACCTTGTTCTTGACGACCTTGACACGGGTGCGGTTGCCGACCGCGTCGGTGCCGTCCTTGAGCGTCTCGATACGGCGGATGTCCAGGCGCACCGAGGCGTAGAACTTCAGCGCCCGGCCACCGGTGGTGGTCTCCGGGGAGCCGAACATCACGCCGATCTTCTCGCGGAGCTGGTTGATGAAGATCGCGGTGGTCTTGGACTGGTTGAGCGCACTGGTGATCTTGCGGAGGGCCTGGCTCATCAGGCGGGCCTGGAGACCCACGTGCGAGTCGCCCATCTCGCCCTCGATCTCCGCACGGGGCACCAGGGCCGCCACGGAGTCGATGACGATCAGGTCCAGGGCGCCGGAGCGCACCAGCATGTCGACGATCTCCAGCGCCTGCTCGCCGTTGTCCGGCTGGGACAGGATGAGGCTGTCGATGTCGACGCCGAGCTTCTTCGCGTACTCGGGGTCGAGGGCGTGCTCGGCGTCGATGAACGCCACCGAGCCGCCGAGCTTCTGCGCGTTCGCCACGGCGTGCAGCGTCAGCGTCGTCTTACCGGAGGACTCCGGCCCGTACACCTCCACCACGCGGCCGCGCGGCAGCCCGCCGACGCCGAGGGCGACGTCGAGGGCGGTCGATCCCGTGGGGATGACCTCGATGGGCTCGTTCGGCCGCTCGCCGAGGCGCATCACCGCGCCCTTGCCGAACTGTCGTTCAATCTGTGCGAGTGCGGCGTCCAGCGCCTTCTCGCGGTCGGTTCCTGCCATGGGTTCCACCCGATTTGCTTGAGTCGATCGCTTCACGTCACAGACGCTAACCCCTACCACTGACAATGGGCCTCGACGTCCTCCCGACCTGTGGACAACTCCAGGGCCGGGCCCGGGAAAACCCGGCCGGTAACTCCATCAGAATGGATGTTCGATTTTGGTGTCAAGCGCACCACGCGGGAACCGACAGCACGGCGGCGCGATGAGTTCGCGGAACCGGAACGGACTACCTCCCGACAGTCGCATCGAACGGTTCACCGCGAAGCCGACCGACGGTCGCCCCAGGAGGACGGCACAATGACCGGACATACGGGCAGGGTGACCTGCGCCCTCTCGATCTCCCTCGACGGATACTCGGCCGGGCTCGACCAGAGCGAACAGCGCCCGTTCGGCGACGACGGCGGCGACGGCTGGGGCGACCGGCTGCACTCCTGGATGTTCGTGACGCCGGAGCTGCGGCAGGCCGAGCTCGACCGGCTGGCGGCGGTCGGCGCCTTCATCATGGGCCGCAACATGTTTCGGCCTCATCATGGGCCGCAACATGTTTCGGCCCCGTGCGCGGCGCGTGGGACCGGCAGTGGAAGGGCTGGTGGGGCGACGATCCTCCGTACCACGCGCCCGTCCTCGTGCTCACCCACCATCCGCGCGACGCGCAGCCGATGGAGGGCGGCACCACGTTCCACTTCGTCACCGACGGCATCGAGTCCGCGTTCCGTCAGGCCCGCGAGGCCGCCGGAGACCGCGACGTGTCGATCCACGGCGGCGCGAGGACCATCAGCCAGTACCTCGCCGCGGGCCTGATCGACGAGCTGCGGCTGCACATCGTGCCGTTCACGTTCGGCGCCGGCACCCGCCTCTTCGACGGCGTGCCGCCCCTGGATCTCGAACAGGTGGAGAGGCGCGCGGGGGACTCGGTGACCCATGTGACCTACCGCGTGCTGTCCTGAGCGGCCACCGACCGCCTGCACGGTTCGGCGGATCACCCTATATTCGGTCGGTATGGGAGCGACGGTGGAACCGGGAGCACCCGGCGGAGAACAGACGCCCTGGCCCGACCTGGCCGGCCGGGTGGCGCTCGTCGCCGGAGGCACCCGCGGGGCCGGCAGGGGGATCGCCGTCCAGCTCGGCGCCGCCGGGGCCACCGTGTACGTGACCGGCCGTACCAGCGGCTCCGAGCGCTCCGAGATGGACCGGCCCGAGACGATCGAGGAGACCGCGGCCCTGGTCGACGCGGCGGGCGGACGAGGGATCGCCGTCCAGGTCGACCATCTGGTTCCCGACCGGGTCAGGGCACTCGTGGCCCGCATCGCGAGCGAGCAGGGAGCCCTGCACATCCTGGTGAACGACATCTGGGGCGCCGAGATCGAGTGGAACAGGCCGGTGTGGGAGTCGTCGCTCGACACCGGGCTGCGCACCCTGCGGCTGGCCGTCGACACCCACGCCATCACCAGCCACTTCGCGCTGCCACTGCTGATCGAGACTCCGGGCGGCCTGGTCGTCGAGATGACCGACGGGACGGACGAGTACAACGGCTCCCGCTACCGCGTCTCGTTCTTCTACGACCTGGCCAAGGCAGCGGTGAACCGGATGGCCTTCGCCCTCGGCCATGAACTCGCGCCGTACCGCGCGACGGCCGTGGCTCTCACCCCGGGCTGGCTCCGGTCCGAGGCCATGCTCCAGGCCCACGGGGTGACCGAGGCCACCTGGCGCGACGCCGTCGCGCACGCGCCCCACTTCGCGATCTCCGAGTCCCCCGCGTACGTCGGCCGTGCCGTGGCCGCCCTCGCCGGTGATCCCGAGGTGGCCCGCTGGAACGGCGGATCGCTCTCCAGCGGGCAGCTCGCCCAGGTGTACGGCTTCACCGATGTGGACGGGAGCCGGCCCGACGCCTGGCGGTACCTGACCGAGGTCCAGGACCCGGGACTGCCGGCCGATGTGACCGGCTACCGCTGAGGCGACCCGTGCGACAGGCCACCCCTGAGGCGACCCGCCGTGACAGGCGACACTGGGACCGGCTACCGCTGAGACGACCCGCCCGACGTGCCCTCCGCTCCCCCGCGGCCGACGGCCCGGCGGCCGTTCACCAGGCGGCGCATCCGCGACGGCAACGGCCTGGCCGGCGCGCGGCTGCTCCCCCCGTGCACGCGTGGATCGTCGGTGACGTCGTACCGCTTCACATAGGCGCCCAGGAACGCCTGGAGCGTGGCGATCGCGGGGATGGCGACCAGCGCTCCGACCGCGCCGAGCAGGGCCGTGCCGGCGATGACCGATCCGAAGGCGACCGCGGGATGGATGTCTACGGTCTTCGCGGTCAGTTGGGCTGAAGCACGTAATTCTCGAACTGTTGGTAGATCACGACGAACCCGAGCACCCACAGCGCGTACCAGGGGTCGACCGTGAAGGCGATCAGCATGGGCAGGGCGCCCGCGAGATACGTGCCGATGGTGGGGATGAACTGCGAGACGAGCCCGACCCAGACCGCGAGCGCCGGGGCGTAGGGCACCTCCAGGATCACCAGCAGGATGTAGTGCGCGACGCCGGAGATCAACGCCATCAGGCCGCGCGAGTAGATGTATCCGCCGGTCTTGTCGACCGCGATCTCCCAGGCGCGCAGTACCTCGGCCTGCCGGGCGGGCGGCAGGACGGAGCAGAGGGCGCGGCGGAGCCGGGGGCCGTCGGCCGCGAAGTAGAAGGAGAACAGGAAGATCGTCAGCAGCCGGAACAGCCCGCCGAGCACCGTGGTGGAGACGTCGAGCACTCCGGTGGCGCTGTTCTGGACGTACTTCTGCAGCCAGTCGGAGTGCAGCAGGCTGTCCTGGACCTCGACCCGGGAGAGTTCGGTGCGGAAGGTCTGGTTCACCCAGTTGATCACCGAGTCGATGTACTTGGGGAACTCGTCGACCATGTCGACGATCTGGCCCGCGAGCATCGACCCCAACAGCACCACGAATCCGACGCCGAAGATCATCACGCCGAGGAAGACGAGGAACGTGGCGAGCCCGCGGCGCATGCCGCGAGCCGCCATCCGGCTGACCGCGGGCTCGATGGCGAGCGCGAGGAAGAACGCGATCAGAACGTTCGTCAGCAACCCGATGAGCTGGTCGAACGCCCAGCTGCCGAGTTGGAAGCACGCGTAGAGCGCCAGGGCCAGCACCATCGCACGCGGCAGCCAGCCGGGCATGCGGACCCCATCGGTGCCGGACGGCGGCGGGGCCGGCGGAGCGGGCGGGGAGGCGGACGGCTGGGCCGGGGCGCTCTCGTCTGTCGATGACACGGGACAAGTCTGGCCTATGCCGTCGGCCCGCAATCCCCCGCCCCGAATCGACCACTGCGGTTCCGTTCCCGCCGGGAAAACGGCCCCACGGCGTTCAGCGCTTGTCCGCCGGGACGTCCATCGCCGTGCAGACAGCGCGCCACACGTCCTTGGCGTCCCAGCCCGCGTCCAGGGCCTCGTGCACCGTACGGCCGCCGAGTTCGGCCATCACATGGTCACGGGCGAAGGAGTCCGCGTACGCCGCACCGAAGTGGTCGGCCATCCGCTCCCAGAAAATCGTCAACCGCATGCCACCAGTATCCCGCTCCTGAGAGTGCAGCAGGTCCACCTGGCATGTGCCCGGCCTCTCCGCGCTCTACGGTCGGTCCATGGCTGGAACCGGAGCACACACCCTCGCCCGTGCCGAGCAGTTCATCTGGCTCACCGCCCGCGTCCTCGAACAGCGGAGGTTCGCCCACGGCTTCCTGGACGGAGATCCCGACGCCGTCGAGACGGCCCTGACCGCCTACCTGAACGAGGACGGCGGCTACGGTCACGCGCTGGAACCCGATCTCCGGGGCCCGGTCAGCCAACCGCTGCACACCGCCCATGCGCTGAGCGTTCTTGACTCGATCGACCGCTGCGACGGACAGCGCGTGGAACGGATCTGTCGCTATCTGACCGAAGTATCAACCAAAGAAGGCGCACTGCCCGCTCTGCTGCCCACACAGCGCGGCTATCCCGCGGCACCGTTCATCCCGATCGTGGACGACCCGCCGGCGGAACTGCTCGCGACCGGCCCGGTCGTGGGGTTGCTGCACGGCAATCAGGTGTGGCACGCATGGCTGTTCCGGGCGACCGACTTCTGCTGGAGCGCCGTCGAAGCGCTGGAGCAGTCCCATCCTTACGAGGTCGAAGCCGCTGTCGCCTTTCTGGACGGCGCCCCGGACCGGGCCCGCGCCGAGGTCGCGGCGGACCGGCTCGGCCGTCTGGTGCGCGAACAACGGCTCGCGGTCCTCGATCCCTCCCGGCGGGCGGAGTTCCCGGTGGCGACGGGCTACGCGCCGGGCGAGCACCACTTCCCGCACGACTACGCTCGTACGCCCGGATCCCTGGCCCGCCGCTGGTTCACGGACGAGGAGCTGGAGCGGTCGCTCGACCACCTGGCCGCCGAGCAGCAGGACGACGGCGGTTGGCCCGTGACCTGGCGTCAGTGGGCGCCGGGAACCGCGCTGGAGGGGCGTCCGCTGGTCACGCTCAGGGCCTTGGAGACGCTGCGCTCGTACGGTCGCCCGCTCGGCTGACCGCTCAGGAGGCACGCGGCCCTCCGCTCGGCCGGCCGCGCGCCTCCTCGCCCTCGTCCCCCGGGCGCTCGGCCCGCTCAGGCCAGCGCGCGCACGCCCGCCGTGACCAGGACGCCCGCGCCGACGACGACCAGGAAGGGAGCGCGGAGGACCAGGGCGAGTGCCGCCGCGGCGAGACCGGCGGCCCGGGCGTCGAGGACGAGCTGCTGGCCGTCGTCGAAGGTCTGCTGCGCGGTGAGGGCCGCCAGCAGCGCCACGGGCAGCAGGGCGGCCATCCGCTGGACGAGCGGGCGCTCCAGCACGCCCGCGGGCACCAGCAGGCCCAGAAGTTTGGCGAGATAGCAGCCCGCCACGGTCAGCCCGATGGCAATCCAGACGTTCATGAGAGCCGCTCCCCCTTCTTCCGCTGTGTCGCCGACTCCTTCCGCGGTGTCGCCGAATCCTTCTCGGTGCCCGGTCCCTCCTTGGTCCGTCCCATGAGGAACAGCACGACGGGGGCCGCCAGCGCGGACAGCAGAACGGGCACACCCGCCGGCAGCACGGGCAGCAGCGTCAGGGCCAGCACGACGGCCAGCCCCGCCGTGACGCGTTCGGTGGTGCTCTTGAGCATCGGCGCGAGCAGCGCGAGGAACACCGCGGGGCTCGCCGCGTCGAGGCCCCACGCGTCGGTGTCGCCCAGTGCCTCGGCGCCCAGAGCGCCCACCAGGGTGGTGAGGTTCCACAGCACGTACAGGGTGAGTCCGGTGACCGTGAAGCCGATGCGCGCGGCCCGCCGGGTGGGCTGGGGCAGGGTGACCGCGGTCGTCTCGTCGATGACCCAGTGGGCGGCGAAGGGCCGTACCGCACGGGGAAGCGCGAGCAGTTGGGACAGGCGCAGCCCGTAGAACGCGTTGCGGACGCCCAGGAAGAACGCCCCGGCCGCCGCGGTGTAGGGGTTGCCGCCCGCGGCCAGCGCCCCGACCAGGGCGAACTGCGAGGCGCCGGTGAAGACGAGAAGACTCAGGACGCAGGTCTGGAGCAGGCTGAGGCCGGAGCCGGCGGAGGTGACGCCGAAGGCGAAGCCGGAGAGCCCGACGGCGATGCCGACGCCGAGCGCGTCCCGGACGACGGCCGCGTCCGGCTTGTCCGGTCGGACCTCGGCCGCCGGTCCTGGGGGGCCGGCGGCTATGGCACCGGGCGCGCCGGTGCTCTCTGGGAGTGCTGTCGGTTCTGCCACGCCCGGAACGCTACGGGGATCATTCGGGACCGGTCTTGTACGTTCTTGCACGTACCGCCCTACGTTCTTGCGCTTCGCGGCCCTCACCGGCTCGGCCGCGGCACTCCGCGCTCGCGCTGGTAGGCACCCGGCGGCACCCCCACGATCCGGGTGAAATGCCGATTGAGGTGCGGCTGATCCGTGAAGCCGACGGCGGTCGCGGCCTCGGCGGGGGCGACCCCGGCGTCGAGCATGCGGCGGGCCCGGCGCACCCGGGCGTCGGTGAGCCAGGTATGGGGCGGCATCCCGTACTCCTTTTTGAAGGCCCTCAGCAACGCGAACGGGCCGGTGCCCAGCTCGGCGGCGAGCGTCTCCAACGTGGGCGGGTCGGCCATGCGCTCCTCCAGCGCGGCACGGGCACGCGCCGCGTTCCGCGCGCCCCCGGCGTGCGGGGTCAGGCCGGGCAACGCGGTGCCGTGCCGGCTCAGAAGCCGGGCGACCAGCACCCGCAGGAGGCTGTCGGCGGCCAGGGCGTTGCCCTCCTCCGCCGCCCGGTGCACCTCGGTGATCAGCCGGGAGGCGTGGGGGTCGGTCACCCGGGTCTCGGCGAAGCCGACCGTACCGCGCAGGGACGTCACCTCGGCCGCGATGTCGTTGACGACCTGGGCCGACGGGTAGAGCGTGGAGTACGCCCAGCCCTCGGGCCCCCCGGAGCGTGCGGTGTGCGGAACCTCCGGGTTGATCATGACGACGGTTCCGGGGACCGCGTGGACCGTGCCGCCCGGCAATCCCACGTCCTCCACTCCGCCGGTGACCGCTCCGAAGACATAGCCCTCGTGGCTGTGCCGGGGGAAGGTGTGGCGGACGTACCGAGCGCGCAGCAGATCGAGGTCGGGGAGCGCGGCGTACTGCCAGTGCCGTGCCCATTCCTCCGCGCCGTCCGCTCCCGTCATGGGGACCATTCTCGCAGGTCCTGGCCGTGCGCCACCCACTGAGCGGACCGCCGCGTGCGGTGTCACCGGCCCGTTGTCAGTGGCGGGGTGCACGATGGGGGACATGACCGGATCCGCGCTCGACGCGTTCTCGCCCGCGACCCGCAGTTGGTTCGCCGGCGCCTTCAGCGCGCCCACCGCAGCGCAGGAGGGCGCCTGGCGGGCCATCGGCGAGGGCAGTGACGTGCTGGTCGTCGCGCCGACCGGTTCCGGTAAGACGCTGGCCGCGTTCCTCGCCTCGCTGGACCGGCTGGCCGCCGAGCCGCCGCCCGCCGACGCGAAGAAGCGCTGCCGCGTGCTGTATGTGTCACCGCTCAAGGCCCTCGCGGTCGACGTCGAGCGCAACCTCCGCTCGCCTCTGACCGGCATCCGCCAGGAGTCGGTGCGCCTGGGTCTGCCGGAGCCCGAGGTGCGGGTCGGCATCCGGTCCGGGGACACCCCGCCCGCCGAGCGGCGCTCCATGGTGACCAGGCCGCCGGACATCCTGATCACCACGCCCGAGTCGCTGTTCCTGATGCTGACGTCCTCCGCCCGGGACGCGCTGGCCGGCGTGGAGACGGTGATCCTCGACGAGGTGCACGCGGTTGCCGGCACGAAGCGCGGCGCCCACCTCGCCCTCTCGCTGGAGCGGCTCGACGAGCTGCTGCCCCGCCCCGCCCGGCGCATCGGTCTGTCCGCGACGGTCCGGCCGGTCGACGAGGTGGCGCGCTTCCTGTCGCCGCAGCGCAAAGTGGAGATCGTCCAGCCCCGCTCCACCAAGGAGTTCGACCTCTCGGTCGTCGTCCCGGTGGAGGATCTGGGCGAGCTGGGCGGCTCCCCCGCCACGGACGGCGACTCCGGCCAGGCGGACAAGCCCTCGATCTGGCCTCATGTCGAGGAGCGCATCGCCGATCTCGTCCAGGCGCACCGCTCCACGATCGTCTTCGCCAACTCGCGGCGGCTGGCGGAGCGGCTGTGCAACCGGCTGAACGAGATCGCCTACGAGCGGGCGACCGGCACGACGTTCGATCCCGACGATCCGGCCCCCGCGCTCCCGGAGGCCCACGCTCCGGCGGAGGTCATGGCCCAGTCCGGTGCGGGCCGGGGCGCCCCTGCCCTGCTGGCCCGGGCCCACCACGGCTCGGTCTCCAAGGAGCAGCGGGCCCAGGTCGAGGAGGACCTCAAGGCGGGCCGGCTGCCCGCCGTGGTGGCCACCTCCAGCCTGGAGCTGGGCATCGACATGGGCGCGGTCGACCTGGTGATCCAGGTTGAGTCACCTCCCTCCGTCGCCTCCGGCCTCCAGCGGGTGGGCCGGGCCGGACACCAGGTGGGCGCGGTCTCGACCGGAGTGGTCTTCCCGAAGTACCGGGGCGATCTGGTGCAGGCCGCGGTGGTCACGGAGCGGATGCGCGAAGGGGCGATCGAGGCGCTGCGCATCCCGGCCAATCCGCTGGACGTGCTGGCCCAGCAGCTGGTCGCCATGGTGGCCCTGGACAGCTGGCAGGCCGATGATCTGCTGGCCCTGGTGCGGCGGGCCGCCCCGTTCGCCTCGCTGCCCGAGTCGGCGTTCACCGGCGTCCTCGACATGCTCGCCGGGCGCTACCCCTCCGACGCCTTCGCGGAGCTGCGCCCCCGCGTGGTGTGGGACCGCGTGGGGGGTACGGTCACGGGCCGCCCCGGCGCGCAGCGGCTCGCCGTCACCTCGGGCGGCACCATCCCGGACCGCGGGCTCTTCGGGGTCTTCCTGGCCGGGTCCGACCCGAAGAAGGGCGGCGGCCGGGTCGGCGAGCTGGACGAGGAGATGGTCTACGAGTCCCGCGTCGGCGACGTCTTCACCCTGGGCACCACGTCCTGGCGGATCGAGGACATCACCCGGGACCGGGTCCTCGTCTCGCCCGCCCCGGGCGTTCCGGGGAGGCTGCCGTTCTGGAAGGGCGACCAGCTGGGCCGCCCGCTGGAGCTGGGCCGCGCGCTGGGGGCGTTTCTCCGTGAGATCGGCGGCCTGTCCGAGGAGGATGCCCGGCTGCGGCTGCTCGCCGCCGGTCTCGACGCCTGGGCAGCGGACAACATCCTGGCCTACCTGGACGAGCAGCGCCGGGCCTGCGGCCATGTGCCGGACGACCGAACGATCCTGGTCGAGCGGTTCCGGGACGAGCTGGGCGACTGGCGGGTCGTCGTGCACTCCCCCTTCGGCGCCCAGGTGCACGCCCCGTGGGCGCTCGCCCTCTCCGCCCGCCTCGGCGAGCGGTACGGCATGGACGCCCAGGTCATGCATGCCGACGACGGCATCGTGCTGCGGCTGCCCGACGCGGACATGATGGGCCTGGACCTGCTCGACTTCGACGCCCCGCCCGCCCCGGACACCGAGAACGGCGGACCGGCGTCGGGAGCCGCGGCGTACGACAGCGACCAGCCCCCGGTGGCGGCGGCCGACGTCGTCTTCGACCAGGGTGAAGTCCAGCAGATCGTGACGGACCAGGTGGGCGGGTCGGCCCTGTTCGCCGCCCGGTTCCGGGAGTGCGCCGCGCGCGCCCTGCTGCTGCCCCGGCGCTCCCCCGGGAAGCGCACCCCGCTCTGGCAGCAGCGTCAGCGGGCCTCCCAGCTGCTCCAGGTCGCCTCGGAGTTCGGCTCGTTCCCGATCGTCCTGGAGGCCGTCCGCGAATGCCTCCAGGACGTGTTCGACGTCCCCGGCCTCACGGAGCTGATGGGCGATCTGGAGGCGCGCCGGGTCCGGCTGGTCGAGGTGACCACCCAGGAGCCCTCCCCCTTCGCCCGCTCGCTCCTCTTCGGTTACGTCGCCCAGTTCCTGTACGAGGGCGACTCCCCGCTCGCCGAGCGGCGCGCCGCCGCCCTCTCCCTGGACTCCCATCTCCTCGCCGAGCTGCTGGGCCAGGCGGAGCTGCGTGAGCTGCTCGACCCCGAGGTCCTCACCGAGCTGGAGCGCGAGCTGCAGTGGCTCACCGAGGACCGGCGCATCAAGGACGTCGAGGGGGTGGCCGACCTGCTGCGAGTGCTCGGTCCGCTCACCGACGCCGAGCTGGCCGAGAGGGGCGCCGAGCCGTCCTGGGCGCCGGAGCTGGCGAAGGCCCGCCGGGCGATCCAGGTCCGGATCGCCGGCACCGACCACTGGGCGGCGGTCGAGGACGCGGGCCGGCTGCGCGACGCCCTGGGCACCGCGCTTCCGGTCGGCGTCCCCGAGGCGTTCACCGAGCCGGTGAAGGACCCGCTCGGCGACCTCCTCGCCCGGTTCGCGCGGACGCACGGCCCGTTCACCGCCGCCCGGGCCGCCGAGCGCTTCGGGCTCGGCACCGCCGTCACCGACGGCGCGCTGCAACGCCTTTCGGCCTCCGGCAGGACCGTCCAGGGCGAGTTCCATCCGGCGGGTATCGGCCAGGAGTGGTGCGACGCCACGGTGCTGCGCCGGCTCCGCCGCCGTTCGCTGGCGGCGCTCCGCCAGGAGCTGGAGCCCGTGCCGCCCGCGGCCCTGGCCTCCTTCCTCCCCCAGTGGCAGCACTTCGGCTCCAACCGGCTGCGGGGCATCGACGGGTTGGCCCGCGCCGTCGAGCAGCTCCAGGGCGCGCCCGTGCCCGCGTCGGCACTGGAGAAGCTGATCCTGCCGAGCCGGGTCCTGGGCTACGCCCCGGCGATGCTCGACGAGCTGACGACCACCGGGGAGGTCGTCTGGGCCGGGGCGGGGGCGCTGCCCGGCAAGGACGGCTGGGTCTCCCTCTACCTCGCCGACAGCGCACCGCTGCTCCTGCCTCCCCCGCACCCGCTGGAGCTGTCGGCGCTCCACGAGTCCGTGCTCACCACGCTCTCCGGCGGATACGGCCTCTTCTTCCGCCAGATCGCCGACCAGGTCCGGGCCACCACTCACCCGGACTGCACGGACCAGCAGCTGGCCGACGCCCTGTGGGACCTGGCCTGGTCCGGGCGGCTCACCAACGACACGCTGGCCCCGCTGCGTTCGCTCCTCGGCTCGGGACGGACGGCGGGCTCCACCGCCCACCGATCCCGGCGCAGTGTCCCGCGCGGGCGCTACGGCTCACTCACCGCCGCCGCCCGGCCGGCGTCCCGCACCGGCCCGCCGACGGTCTCGGGCCGCTGGTCCCTGCTCCCCCCGGTCGAACCGGAACGGACCCACCGGGCCCACGCCCTGGCCCGCACCCTCCTCGACCGGCACGGCGTGGTGACCCGCGGCGCGGTGCAGGCCGAGGGGGTGGAGGGCGGCTTCTCCGCGACGTACCGCATCCTGGCCGCCTTCGAGGACAACGGGCAGGCGCGGCGCGGCTATGTGGTCGAGGGGCTGGGGGCCGCCCAGTTCGCGATGGACGGCGCGGTGGACCGGCTGCGGGCGGCCTCCACGGTGCGCGACCGCCGGGATCCGGACACCGCCCCCCAGGCCCTGGTGCTCGCCGCGGCCGACCCGGCCAACGCGTACGGTGCGGCACTGCCGTGGCCGGAGTCCCCGGACGGCGCCGGGCACAAGCCGGGCCGCAAGGCGGGAGCACTGGTGGTCCTGGTCGACGGCGAGCTGACGCTCTACATGGAGCGCGGCGGCAAGACCCTCCTGGCCTGGCCGTCCGACCCGGAGGCCCCGGCCCTGAGAGCGGCGGCCGAAGCCCTGGCCGACGCGGCCCGCGCCGGGGCCCTGGGCACAGTGACGGTGGAGCGGACGAACGGCGTCTCCGCACTCACCTCGCCGCTGGGCCGAACGCTGGAGGCGGCCGGGTTCCTCGCCACCCCGAGAGGCCTGCGCCTGCGAGCCTGACCCGGCAGCCCCCCGGCCCCGGAGACGACCCAGCACCCGCTCCCGGCAGACGCTCCGCCTGCCCCAAGACGGCCGACCGCCTGCCCCCGGCAGGTACCCCGCCAGCCCCGGAAACGGCCCACCACTTGCCCTCGCCCTCGGCAGACACCCCGCCCGCCGCGGAGACGAACTGCCCCGGGCAGACACCCGCGCCCAAGCACCCGACCGACGCACAACCGCCCCCGCGCACCCATCATGGAGGCATGCCCGAAGGAGACACCGTCCTCCAGACCGCCACCCGGCTGCACGCGGCGCTGGCGGGGCGGGTGCTGACCCGGTCGGACCTGCGCGTCCCCCGCTTCGCCACCGCCGACCTCACCGGCCGGAGCGTCCTGGACGTCACCGCGCGCGGCAAGCACCTGCTGACCCGGATCGAGGGCGGCCTGACCCTGCACAGCCACCTCCGGATGGACGGGGCCTGGCGGGTGTTCGCCCCGGACGAGCGCTGGCGGGGCGGCCCGGGCCACCAGATCCGCGCGATCCTCGGCAACGCGGAGCACACCGCGGTCGGCTACCGGCTCCCCGTGCTGGAACTGCTGCGCACCAGCGAGGAGGACCGGGCCGTGGGCCACCTGGGGCCGGATCTGCTCGGCCCCGACTGGGATCCCGGCCTGGCCCTGGACCAACTGCTCGCCGCACCGGACCGCCCCCTCGGCGACGCCCTCCTGGACCAGCGCAATCTGGCGGGCATCGGCAACGTCTACAAGTGCGAGCTGTGCTTCCTGGCCCGCGTTACCCCGTGGACCCCCGTGGGCACCCTCCCCGACGGCATGCTCCCCCGGCTCGTCGCCCTCGCCGAGCGCCTGCTGCACGCCAACCGCGACCGCCCCACCCGCACCACGACGATCACCTCCGAACTCCGCACGCCCCCGAACGAAACCCCGAGCCCCGCACGGCACGCGCCCCCGCCCCCGGCGCGCCCCCGAACACGCCCGCCCGTCCGCGTACAGGAGCGGCTGTACGTCTACGGGCGCGCCCGCCGCCCCTGTCTGCGCTGCGGCACCCCGATCCGCCTCGCCGACCAGGACGACCGCCCCACCTACTGGTGCCCCGGCTGCCAATCAGGACCCACTCCCTAGTTGACGACCCGTCAGATACGGTCGTACGGTCCGGTCATGCCTCTCTCCGCGTACGACCTCACGGGCCGCGCCGCGTTCGTCACCGGTGCGGCGAGCGGCATCGGGCGGGCGAGCGCCCTGCTGCTCGCGGAGGCCGGGGCCGTGGTGCACTGCGCGGACCGCGACGAGACGGGCCTGCGCCGGACATACGACCTGATCGCCGACGCGGGTGGCAGCGCACGGACCCACCCCCTGGACGTCACCGACCGCGACCGGGTCCGTGCTGCGGTCGCCGACGCAGGGCACCTCGACATCCTGGTCGCCGCCGCCGGAATCATGCACACCAGCAGCGTGCTGGAGACCGCGGACGAGGACCTGGACCGGGTGCTGGCGGTCAGTTTCAAGGGCGTGCTCCACGCCTGCCAGGAAGTGGCCCGCTCCATGAAAGCCCGCTCCGCCCCGGGCTCGCTGATCACGATGGCGTCGGGCGCCGTGGACTCCGCGAGCGCGGGCCTGCTCTGCTACAGCACCGCGAAGGCCGCCGTGGTGCAGCTCACCAAGACGCTGGCCACGGAGTTGGGCCCGCACGCCATACGGGTGAACGCCGTCGCACCCGGCTGGATCCGTACGCCGATGACCGACCGGCACGATGCCGCCGGGCAGCACCGGGCGGAGGCGACGATGGCCCGGATCTCCCCGCTGGGCCGGGTCGGCGAACCCGAGGACGTCGCCCATACCGTGCTGCATCTGGCGTCGGACGCCTCGGCCTTCATGACCGGCCAGATCCTCCGGCCGAACGGCGGCGTCGCCATGCCCTGGTGAGCCACCCGCCGAAACCTGCCCCGGAACCAGACCTGGGGCCTCCCCAGGAACCAGACCGGGGGCCTCCCCAGGAACCAGACCTGGGGCCACCCCCGGGACCTGCCCCAGGGCCTGCCCCCCGCCTCTCCGAGGGCACCGACCCTCCCGACGACCCCACCTGCACCACCGACGCGACATGGACCGGCAACAGGCTCAGCCCCCAGCCACCCGCCGCCACCGCCCCCTCCACCAGCCCCGCCTGCTCCGGACACAGCACCAGCCGCAGCACCGCCCACCACCACAGCCCGCCGAGGACCAGCGCCGGCACCCATCGCCGTTTCATCGCTGCCTCCCGCGGCCGAGGTCCTTTCCGGCAGTTTCCCCTGGCAGCGGCGGTGGTGCATCCACAACGTCCGACCGAAGGGCCACCCACACAGGAGC
>NZ_JBHXJG010000165.1:0-16423 GCF_042723425.1 Streptomyces sp. NPDC058375
GGCGGCCTTCGAACGGTGCTGGGTGGCGGCGGGCTGGAGCATCGTCTACTACGCGTTCCCCGTTCCGAACCCGCAGATCACCACCGCGACCGGCTGGCCCACCGGGGCGACCACCGCCGCGTTCTCCGCCGCCCTGCTCGTCTCCGCCGTCGCCGGGGTCCGCGTCGGCCGGATCACCGACCGCCACGGCCCGCGCACCGTCATGACCACCGGCTCGGTCCTCGGCGTCGTCAGCGTCCTCACGGGCGGCCCTCGGGGTCTCCCGTCTGGCCGTTTCGGGAATCCTGAGGTCGGGGACGAGGACTTGCTTATTGGTAACCCGTAGGTTACCAATAAGACATGGACCCGTTCGTCGCGCTGGCCGACCCCGTACGTCGTGATCTGCTGCGCGCACTCGCCTCCGGTTCGGCCCGGGTGGTCGACCTCGCGGCGCGGCATCCGATCAGCAGGCCCGCGGTGAGCAAGCATCTGCGCGTGCTCACCGAGGCGGGGCTGGTCACGGCCGAGGATCGCGGTCGCGAGCGTCACTACGCGCTCGCCCGCCCGGGTCTCGCCCCGGTCCGCGCCCTGCTCGACGAGCTCGCCGGGCGCCGCCCGCCGATCCCTGAGAGCGCCTTCGGCGCCCTCGACCTGGAGGTCCGCAGAACCGTCCACGACCGCCGCCGGTCCGGCACCGACGCCGTTCCCGGTACCGGAAGACCTCAGGAGGAATCCGCATGACCAGCACCCCCACCGGGCGTCGCGTGACCATCGACGGCCTGGACAGCGTCGCCTTCGACCGCACCTTCCGGGCCGGCATCGAGGACGTCTGGGCGGCGGTCACCGAGTCGGACCGTCTGGCCCGATGGATCGGCGAATGGACCGGCGACCCGTCGACCGGCTCGGTCGACTTCCGGATGCTCTACGAGGGCGACGAGCACCAGGCCGAGGTCTTCACCATTCAGGAGTGCCAGGCCCCCGACCGCCTCGTCCTTACGTCGCAGGTGCCTGGCGAGGAACTCGTCTGGCACATGACGCTCACGCTCGTCGAGCACGAGGGCGCCACCACCCTCACCTTCAGCCAGTCCGTCGGTGACGATCCGTCGATGGCAGGCGGCGTGGGCCCCGGCTGGGACTACTACCTCGACCGGCTCGTCGCCGCCGAGACCGGCGGTGACCCGGCATCCGTCGACTTCGGCGACTACCACCCGGTCCACACACAGCACTACCTCGACATGTTCAGCTGAGCCCGACGAGTCGCGCTGTTCGTCCGTCTCGGGGACCGTGTGGTCCTTCGCGATCTCGTAGCCCCTGCCGCTCTCGTCCGGGGAGACGGCCTCGCCGTCGAGCTCGCAGATCTTACGCGTCCGCACCCGGCCCATGTCCGCAAGGTGCACCCGGTGGAAGTGGACGTCGTGGTCCTCGGTCGCGGACGCGATCTTCACCGGGATCGTGACCAGCCCGAAGCTGATGGCACCACCACCAGCAGGTGATCGCCCCCGGGGTTCCGGGGCCCGGGGGGCTGAAGTCCGGCCTGGCCGGGTGCGGTAGCCGGGCATGGCACACCCGCCGCCCCACAGAAGCCACGACCACGTGCGTCAAGGCCCTGCCCGGACGCTCGGGCGCACATCGACTCGGAGGCTCGTCTGAGTAGAGTGCCTATTTGATCGATCATTTTGTACACAGCTCGGAGGGCCGGACATGGCGGAGCAGGGAGAACGGCAGCGGGTGACCGTGGTTACCGGCGGCAGCCGGGGCATCGGCGCGGCGATCTGCCTTCGACTGGCAGCCGAAGGACACGACGTCGCCGTCGGCTACCGGTCGGACGCCGAGGCGGCCGAGGGCGTAGCCGAGGGGGTGCGCGCGCTGGGCCGGGCGGCTGTTGCGGTCGCGGTCGATACCTCCGCGGCGGCGGACGTAGACCGTTTGTTCGATACTGCGGCTGCGCGCCTGGGGCCGGTCACCGGGCTGGTGAACAACGCCGGGGTGAGCGGGCCCGTCGGACCGCTGACCGACGCGGACCCGGAAGGTATGCGGCAGGCCCTGGAGGTCAACATCCTGGGCTACCTGCTGTGCGCCCGCCGGGCCATCGGCGGCATGTCGACGGGAGGGGGGATCGTGAACATCTCCTCCGCCGCAGCGACCCTCGGCAGCCCCGGCACCTACGTGCACTACGCGGCGGCCAAGGCCGCCGTGGACGCCATGACGATCGGGCTGTCCAAGGAGGTGGCGGCCAACGGCATCCGGGTCAACTGTGTCGCTCCCGGCACGATCTGGACCGACTTCCACGCCGACCCCCAGCGCCCCGCCAAAGTCGCTGAGAACGTCCCCATGGGCCGCGCCGGCCAGCCCGGGGAGATTGCCGGGGCGGTCGCCTGGCTGCTGTCGGACGACGCCTCGTACGCCACCGGCACGGTGATGAGGATCGCCGGCGGGTTGTGAGCACGAGCCGCCCCCGCCAAAGTGACCGGGGCGGCCGGGCGGATCCCCGACTCCTGCTTCCACGAGACGGGGACCACCCAGGCCGGCGCCCTCGCAGGGGGGCGCCTCTGACAGTCCTCACCCCGTGGGGCTTGTTGGCCGGCGGCGCAATGCGCTTGGCGGAAGGGCCCGTTGGGGACCTTCCGCCCAGCGTCCCTCCCGGGTGCGCCGCGGTACCGCTCAGCCCTTCCGCAGCGGATAGACCGCCAGCGAGAACGAGTGCCCCGCCGGATCCCCGTACACCCGCACGTCCCGGGGCCCGCTGTTGCTGTCGCCGGTGTCGACGGGCCGGGCGCCCAGGGATATCGCCTCCCGCTCGGCCTCGTCGATGTCCTCACGCCCCACCAGGATCCGCAGATGCGCCTGCTGCGAGTCCTCCGGGCGCGGCCAGCTCGGCGGGGCGTAGCCGTGGTCGCGGCAGATCGCCAGGTGGACGCCGTCGTTGCCGACGATCTCGACGAAATCGGGGTCGGAGCCGATCCGGGTCTCCGCGCCGAAGAGACCGGCGTAGAACTCGGCCAGCTCCATGGGCTCGGCACAGTCAAGGACGAGGACGCTCGTTTTCTCCACAGTCATGCGGGAACTGGTACCCCCGGCGGGCGCGGACACGCCGGTCCGGACCCGGCCCGGAACCCGGGCCACCGGTGCGGCCGCGCCCCGGATGAGGACACACTCCACCCGACCTAAGGTGCGAACCATGGCACGGAGCGCGGCGCAGCCCGGGCCGACCGGGGGCGACGCCGCCCCGGACGGCCCCGACCCCCGGCGTTGGCAGGCACTCGCCGTCTGCCTGGTCGCGGGCTTCATGACCCTGCTGGACGTCTCCATCGTCAATGTGGCCCTCCCCTCCATCCGGGAGGGCCTGAACACCCCCGAGTCCGACCTCCAATGGGTGCTCTCCGGCTACGCCCTCGCCTTCGGCCTCTTCCTCATCCCCGCCGGACGCCTGGGCGACGCCCGGGGCCGCCGGGCGGTCTTCATGGCCGGGCTCGCCCTGTTCACCCTGGCCTCCGCCGCCTGCGGGGCCGCCCAGTCCAGCCTGTGGCTGGTGGTCGCCCGACTGGTCCAGGGCATCGCGGGCGGGCTGATCTCCCCGCAGATCTCCGCCCTGATCCAGCAGATGTTCTCCGGGCGCGAGCGCGGCCGGGCCTTCGGCATGTTCGGCACCGTCGTCGGCATCTCCACGGCCGTCGGCCCGCTCCTCGGTGGACTCCTCATCCAGGCCGCCGGACCGGAGCACGGCTGGCGCTGGGTCTTCTACGTCAACCTCCCGCTCGGCGTCGTCTGCCTCCTGCTCGCCCGCCGGCTGCTGCCCGACACCCCCTCCGCGACCCGGGTCCGACCCCGCGATCTGGACCCGTTCGGGGTGCTGCTCCTGGGCGCCGGGGTGCTGGCCCTGCTGCTGCCGTTCGTCCAGGCCCAGCAGTGGCCCGGCAACACGAAATGGCTCCTGCTGCTCCTGGCCGCCGCCCTGCTCGCCGCGTTCGTCGCCTGGGAGTCGCGGTGCACGGGCGGACGCGTCCAGCCGGTCCTGGACCTGTCGCTGTTCCGGCTGCGCTCCTACTGGCTGGGCTGCCTGCTGATCCTGCTCTACTTCGCCGGGTTCACCTCGATCTTCTTCGTCACCACCCTCTACCTCCAGTCCGGCCTCGGCTACTCCGCCCTGCTGGCCGGACTCGCCATCACCCCCTTCGCCCTCGGCTCCGGCGTCGCCGCGTCCATCGGCGGCCGGCTCGTCGGCCGCTTCGGCCGCCCGCTGGTGGTGGCGGGCCTCGCCATGGTCGCGCTCGGCCTCGCGGGCACCGCCCTCGCCGTCCACCTGGTCCCCGGCCGCGGGGCGGGCTGGGCCATGGCCGCGCCGCTGCTCCTCGCCGGCCTCGGCAGCGGCCTGGTCATCGCCCCGAACCAGACCCTGACCCTGGCGGAGGTCCCGGTCCACCAGGCGGGGAGCGCCGGGGGCACCCTCCAGACCGGCCAGCGGGTCGGCTCCGCGATCGGGATCGCCGCCGTCGGCGCGGTGTTCTTCGCGCAGGTCGGCCCGGACGGCTGGGCCGACGCCTACGACCACGGGCTCATCGTCTCGGTCGCCTTCGTGCTGGCCGCCCTGATCGTGGCGGTGGCCGATGTCGGGGCCGGGCGACGGGGCAGACGACGTAACGAGCGACACGACACCGACGCATCGAGGAGCACGGCATGAGCGACACGACAGCGGACGCCGCGGCAGCGGACAGCGCCGGGAGCGAGGGCAACGACTCCTACGGCCACAAGCCGTTCAAGCGGTCCAAGAGCCACTTCCCCGACCGGATCACTGCGGACGGCCGCGACGGCTGGCCCGTTGAACCCGGCCGCTACCGCCTCGCCGTCAGCCGCGCCTGCCCCTGGGCGAGCCGCGCCCTGGTCTCCCGGCGGCTCCTCGGCCTGGAGGACGCCCTGTCCCTCGCCGTCGCCGACCCGATCCAGGACGACCGCAGCTGGCGCTTCACCCTCGACCCGGACGGCAAGGACCCGGTCCTCGGCATCCGCTATCTGAGCGAGGCCTACGACGCCCGGGAGCGCGACTACCCCGGCGGCGTCAGCGTGCCCGCGATCGTCGACGTACCGAGCGGGCAGCTCGTCACCAACGACTACCAGCAGATCACCCTCGACCTCGCCACCGAATGGACCGCCCTGCACCGGCCCGGCGCCCCCGACCTCTACCCCGAACCGCTGCGCGCGGAGATCGACGAGGTCATGGAGGGCATCTACCGGGACATCAACAACGGCGTCTACAAGTCCGGGTTCGCCAGCTCGCAGCAGGAGTACGAGGAGGCGTACGCCGCCCTCTTCGCCCGCCTGGACCAGGTCTCCGCCCGGCTCGCCGACCGCCGCTATCTGGTCGGCGACACCATCACCGAGGCCGACATCCGCCTCTTCACCACCCTGGTCCGCTTCGACCCCGTCTACCACGGCCACTTCAAGTGCAACCGGAACAAGCTGACCGAGGACCCCGTCCTGTGGGCGTACGTCCGCGACCTCTACCAGACGCCCGGCTTCGGCGACACCGTCGACTTCGACCACATCAAGCGGCACTACTACCAGGTCCACACGGGCATCAACCCGACCGGCATCGTCCCCGCCGGCCCCGACCTCTCCGGCTGGACCACCCCGCACCACCGCGAACAGCTCGGCGGCCGCCCCTTCGGCGACGGCACACCCCCAGGCCCGGTACCGGAGGGCGAGCGGGTCACCCCGGTGGCCCCCGCCTGACCGGGGCGCTCACCCGGAAGCGGACGGCGGCGGGGCGAGCGTTCCCGCCGCCAGCGGGGTACGGGCCAGGCGCACGCACCCCGTGGCGATCAGGGCCAGCGCCGCCAGCTCGGGCAGCAGCCACCAGCCGGTCCGCAACTCCTCGTCGAACAGCGTCACCCCGTACAGGATGCTGATCAGCGCGTCCCCCAGGGTCAGCATCGGCTGCACGGCCACCAGACTGCCCGCCTGAAGCGCGTTCTGGAGCAGGAACAGGGCGCCCACCCCGGCCGCCGCCATGGCGTACAGCTGCCAGGACGCCAGCAGCGAGAGCGCCCCGCCGTCGTCGAGGTTCGACATCGCGTCCTTCATCAGAGCGGCCGTCAGCGCGTAGCCGCACGCGGCGGCAAGACCCAGCAGCGCCGCCCGGGGGTTGCCCCGGGTACGGAGCGCGGCGACGATCAGCGCCGCCTCGAACACCCCGGTGAGCAGCAACGCCGGACTCCAGGCCGCGCCCTCCACCGTGTCGCTGCCCTCGACCGGGGCGGCCGCCGCCATGCCGAGCGCCAGACCCGCCGTGACCGCCGACACCCCGGACCAGACGGCCGCGTCCGCCCGCACCCGCATCACCAGCCCGGCGACCAGCAGGGTCAGCGGCAGCTCGATCACGAAGATCGGCTGGACCACCGCGATCGGCCCGGTGGCCAGGGCGATCGCCTGGCAGACCGCCGCCACGATCACCAGCCCGATCCCCGCCAGCCACACCTTCTGACGCACCAACCGGCCGATCAGCGACAGCCGCATCGCCTCGCTGTCGGGCACCTCCATCGCCGCCCGGCGCTGGAGCACCGAGGCGGAACCGTTACTGAGCGCGGTGAGGACGGCGAACAGGATGCTGATCACGGGTTCATCATGGAGCCGGCCCGGCCTGGACGCCCGGCGCGCGGGTCCGGCGGGCGTAACGCACGTACCCAGGGGCTTGCGGACCATCCCTGTCCGCAAGCCCCGGTAGCGTGCGGACCATGGCCGCGAAGACGCACCGCCCCGCCGCACACTCCGAGGTCCTCTCCACCCGGGCGCTGAACCGGGCGACCCTGGACCGTCAGCTCCTGCTGCGCCGGTCACCGATGGCCGCGAAGGACGCGGTCACCCACCTCCTCGGCCTCCAGGCCCAGAACACCAAGCCCCCGTACTTCCAGCTGTACGCCCGGCTCGCGGACTTCGACCCCGAGGAGCTGTCCGCCCTGATGGAGTCCCGGGAGGCCGTCCGGATCGTCACCCTGCGCTCCACCCTCCACACCCACACGGCGGACGACGCGCTCACCCTGCGCCCCCTGGTGCAGGCGGCACGCGAACGCGAGCTGAAGGGCTTCCGGCGCGGACTGGAGGGCGTGGACCTGGACCGGCTCGCCGCGCTGGCCAGGGAACTGGTCGAGGAGCGTCCGCGCCCGGTCAGGGAACTGCGGGACGAACTCCTCGCCCACTGGCCGGACGCCGAGCCCCTCGCGCTCACCGTCGCCGCCCGTTGCCTGCTGCCCCTGGTCCAGGTCACCCCGCGCGGACTGTGGGGCCGCAGCGGGCAGGTCGCCCTGACCACCGTGGAGCACTGGCTCGACCGGTCCGCCGAACCGGCGCCCGCACCCGACGCCACCGTGCTGCGCTACCTGGGCGCGTTCGGCCCCGCCTCGGTGATGGACTTCCAGTCATGGGCGGGCCTCACCCGGACGAAGGAGGTCTTCGAACGGCTCAGGCCCCGGCTGCTCACCTTCCGGGACGAGCGGGGCGTCGAGCTCTTCGACCTCCCGGACGCCCCGCGCCCCGACCCCGACACCCCGGCCGCGCCGCGCTTCCTGCCCGAGTTCGACAACGTCCTACTCGGCCACGCCGACCGCGCCCGCGTCATCCCCGAGGTCAACAAGGGGCGCAACGGCAAGGGCAACCAGGCGTACGGGAGCGTCCTCGTCGACGGTTTCCTCGACGCCCTGTGGCGCGTCGAACGCGAGGGCGACACGGCGATCCTGACCGTCCAGCCGCTGCGGAAGCCGACCCGCGAGGAGCGCACCGGGATCACCGAGGAGGCGGCCCGGATGCTGACGGTGATGACAGACGCGACGGACCACGACATCCGGTTCGGTACGTTCCTGGACTTCGAGGACTGAGACCCGCCGGGTCAGCGGTCCGGCGGATCAGCGGCCCGCCGGGGCAGTGGTCCGCAGGGTCAGCGGCCCGCAGGTCAGGGCAGCAGCCCCGCCCGGCGCGCCGCCACCACCGCCTCCAGCCTGGTGTGAGCCCCCAACTTCCGCATGGCGGAACGCAGATACCCCTTCACCGTCTCGGGCCGCAGCCCCAGCCGCTCGGCTGTCGCCGCGTTCGTCGCACCCGCCGCCACACACGCCACCACGTCCACCTCGCGCGGCGCGAGGCGGACCTCCCGGGCCGCGGGAGCCTTGGCCCCCGACGCCGAGGCGAGTCGCCCGCAGACCTCCAGGAGCTCGCCGCGCAGGGCCGGGTCGACGACCCTCGGGACCAGCGCACGCAGTTCGCGGTGGGCCTCGCGCACGTCCTCCCAGGCGCCGGGCACCGTGTCCGGATCGCTCACCTGCTCCCGGCCCGCCGCCAGCAACTGCCGTACCTCGTCCCGTACCGCGAGCGACTGCTCCACATCGCGGGCCGCCGCCACCACCGCGTCGAACGTACGGTCGCCGAGCGTCACCGGCGTACGCAACGCCCCGTACAGCACGCCCCGCACCGCCCGCCGTACGACGACGGGGACCGCGACGACCGAACGCAACCCCTCCGCCGCCACCGCCGCGTCGTACTCGTGGCTGATGTGGCGCGAGGAGGCGTAGTCCGTCACCGCGCAGGGCCGCGACAGCGCGATGGCCTTGCCGCCCAGGCCGCTCCCGGCGGAGATGACGAGGCCCCGCAGGGCGCTGGTCTGCGCCCCGTTCAGCTCGGCGATCCGGGCATGGCGCGCGTCCGACAGCAGGCCGCCGAACACCACGGGAAGCCCGCTCGTGCGGCGCAGCCTCAACAGCGCTGCCTGCATCTCGACCGCATCGACCGGTTCCGGCACTCCGACGCCCCTCCACCCGGCCCGCGCAGTCCCCCGGACGGGGGAGAGGACCACCCCCGTCCGGGGGTGGTGAGACCTGGGTCACTGTTTACATGATGTTAGGCGACCGGTCCGTAATGAGGAGGGCACATGTCGGCAACCAGCGCGACCGAGACGTTCCGGGCCGCCCGGGACTTCCTGCTGGAGCACCGCGAGGACTACGAGCACGCGTACGCGGGCTTCCGGTGGCCCCGGGCGGACCACTTCAACTGGGCGCTGGACTGGTTCGACGTCATCGCCGAGAACAACGACCGCACCGCTCTGCACATCGTGGAGGAGGACGGCCGGCGCACCGAGGTGTCCTTCGCCGCGATGTCGGAGCGCTCCGACCGGGCGGCCAACTGGCTGAAGGCGCAAGGCGTACGGGAGGGCGACCGCATCCTCGTGATGCTCGGCAACCAGGTCGAGCTGTGGGAGACCGCGCTCGCCGCGATGAAGCTGCGCGCCGTCGTCATCCCCGCCACCCCGCTGCTGGGCCCCGCCGACCTGCGCGACCGGGTGGAGCGCGGCCGGGTGCGTCATGTGCTGGTGCGGGACGCGGACACCGCGAAGTTCGACGAGGTCCCCGGCCGCTACACCCGGATCGCGGTCGGCGAGGAGGTGGCGGGCTGGCTGTCGTACGCGGGGGCGGCCGACGCCCTCGCCGGGTTCACGCCCGGCCGGGAGACGGACGCGGACGAACCGCTGATGCTCTACTTCACCTCCGGCACCACCGCCAGCCCGAAGCTGGTCGAGCACACCCATGTGTCCTACCCCGTGGGCCACTTGGCGACGATGTACTGGATCGGCCTCAAGCCGGGCGACGTCCATCTGAACATCTCCTCGCCCGGCTGGGCCAAGCACGCCTGGTCCAACCTCTTCGCCCCGTGGACCGCCGAGGCCACCGTCTTCATCTTCAACTACGCCCGCTTCGACGCGGGGCGCCTGATGGCCGAGATGGACCGCTCGGGCATCACCAGTTTCTGCGCCCCGCCCACCGTCTGGCGGATGCTCATCCAGGCGGACCTGGGCCAGTTGAAGACCCCGCCGCGCGAGGTCGTCGCGGCCGGAGAGCCGCTGAACCCGGAGGTCATCGAGACGGTCCGGCGGGAGTGGGGCGTCACCATCCGGGACGGCTTCGGCCAGACGGAGACCGCCGTCCAGGTCGCCAACAGCCCCGGCCAGCCCCTCAAGACCGGCTCCATGGGCCGCCCGAGCCCCGGATACACCGTCGAACTCCTCGACCCGGTGACGGGACAGCCCGGGGCGACGGAAGGGGAGATCGCCCTCGACCTCTCCGACCGCCCCGTCGGCCTGATGACCGGCTACCACGGCGACCCCGACCGCACCGCCGAGTCGATGGCCGGCGGTTACTACCGCACCGGGGACATCGGCGCCCGCGACGAGGACGGCTACATCACTTACGTCGGCCGCGCAGACGACGTGTTCAAGGCATCCGACTACAAGATCTCGCCGTTCGAGCTGGAGAGCGCCCTGCTGGAACACGAGGCCGTCGCCGAGGCCGCCGTCGTGCCCGCCCCCGACCCGCTCCGCCTGGCCGTCCCGAAGGCGTACGTCGTGCTCGCGGAGGGCTGGGAGCCGGGGCCGGACACCGCGAAGGTCCTCTTCGAGCACTCCCGGGCGGTTCTCGCCCCGTACAAACGCATCCGCAGGCTGGAGTTCGCGGAGCTGCCCAAGACCGTCTCGGGCAAGATCCGCCGCATCGAACTCCGCGAACGCACCGCGCTGGGCACCGGCGCCGAGTTCGACGAGGGAGACCTCAAGTGAGCCTGCTCAGTTACGCGCACGGCACCGGCGACACCGCGCTGCTCGGCGACACCATCGGCCGCGACCTCGACCGGACGGCCGCCGCGCACGGCGACCGCGAAGCCCTGGTCGACGTGGCATCCGGCCGCCGCTGGACGTATACGGAATTCGTCGCGGACGTCGACGAGCTGGCCCGCGCCCTGATGGCGTCGGGGGTGGCGAAGGGCGACCGGGTCGGCATCTGGGCGGTCAACTGCCCCGAGTGGGTGCTCGTCCAGTACGCCACCGCCCGGATCGGGGCCGTCTTGGTCACCGTCAACCCGGCCTACCGCGCCCACGAGGTGGAGTTCGTCCTGAAGCAGGCGGGCATCTCCCTGCTGGTCGCCTCCCTCGCGCACCGCACCAGCGACTACCGCGCCCTCGTCGACGAAGTCCGCGGCAACTGCCCCGACCTGCGGGCCGTCCACTACATCGGCGACCCGTCCTGGGCGGTGCTGACCGCCGCCGCCCCCGCCGTCACGCGCGACCAACTGGCCGCCCGCGAGGCGGAGCTGTCCTGCGACGACCCGATCAACATCCAGTACACCTCGGGCACCACCGGCTTCCCGAAGGGGGCGACGCTCTCCCACCACAACATCCTCAACAACGGGTATTTCGTGGGGGAGACGATCGCCTACACCGAGGAGGACCGGGTCTGTCTCCCGGTGCCCTTCTACCACTGCTTCGGCATGGTCATGGGCAACCTCGCCGCCACCTCGCACGGCGCTTGCATCGTGATCCCGGGCCCGTCCTTCGAGCCCGCCGCCGTGCTGGCCGCCGTCCAGCAGGAGCGCTGCACCTCGCTGTACGGGGTGCCCACGATGTTCATCGCCGAGCTGAACCTGCCGGACTTCGCCGCGTACGACCTCTCCTCGCTGCGCACCGGGATCATGGCCGGCTCCCCCTGCCCGGCCGAGGTGATGAAGCGGGTCGTCGCCGAGATGCACATGGCCGAGGTGTCCATCTGTTACGGGATGACGGAGACGTCCCCGGTCTCCACCCAGACCCGCCGCGACGACGACCAGGAGCGGCGCACCGGCACGGTGGGCCGCGTGCTGCCGCACATCGAGGTGAAGATCGTCGACCCGGTCACCGGCGTCACGCTCCCGCGCGGCACTTCCGGCGAACTGCGCACCCGGGGCTACAGCGTGATGCTCGGCTACTGGGACCAGCCCGACCGCACCGCCGACGTGATCGACGCGGGGCGGTGGATGCACACGGGGGACCTCGCGGTGATGGGCGAGGACGGATACGTCCAGGTCGTCGGCCGGATCAAGGACATGATCATCCGGGGTGGCGAGAACGTGTACCCACGGGAGATCGAGGAGTTCCTCTACGGCCACCCGAAGATCGCCGACGTCCAGGTGGTCGGGGTGCCGGACGAGCGGTACGGCGAGGAGATCCTGGCCTGCGTCATTCCGCGCGACCCGACCGAACCGCCCACCCTGGAGGAGGTCGCCGCATTCTGCCGGGAGCGGCTCGCGCACTACAAGATCCCGCGCAGGCTGCGGATCCTGGAGACCTTCCCGATGACGGTCAGCGGGAAGGTCCGCAAGATCGAACTGCGCGAGACGTACGCGGACTGACGGAAGGGCGGGCGGGTGGGTCGGACGGGGTGCCGGGTCAGGCGGCTTCGATGATGTCGGGATCGTCCCGGGTCGCGGCCGCCCACTTGATGAGCAGCACCTCGTACGTCGCCGCCTCCACCGCGGACCAGTGCGGTCCGGTGGCGTCGACGAGTGCGCGGATCGCCTCGTTGGCCTGCTCGGCGGCGGGCGCGGGGCGGTCTGCGGGGTGGGAGCTGTCCGGGAGTAAAGCCATGCGCACAGCTTACGTTCCACCACTGACAGCGAGGGCCTCCGAAGCGCCCGAGAGCTCGGAATCGTCCGGAACCGGTGGGGACTTCGCGGGCTTCGGGGCCTTCGACGGCCGGGGGACGGCCGCGAGGTCGCGTCGCATGCAGACCCGGGGCCAGCGGTCGAGCCCGTGCTGGGCCTCCTCGGCGCGGATCGCGCGGAGCCCGTCGGTGAGTTCGTCCTCGGCCAGGATCCGGAAGCCGATCCGGGCGTAGTAGGGGGCGTTCCACGGCACGTCGGTGAAGGTGGTCAGGGTGAGCGCCGTCAGGCCCCGCCGCGCGGCGAGGGCGGCGAGGTGGGCGATCAGGTCCCGGCCGATGCCCCGGCGGGCGGCGGCGGGATCGACCGAGACCTGCTCGATGTGCAGGGCGTCGTCGACGGGATCGGCGAGCACATAGCCGAGCGGCCGGTCGCCGACGGCGGAGAGGGGGTCGGTGGCCACCCAGCAACGGCCTGCCTGCCGGTAGCTCTCCAGCAGGTCGAGCGGGGGCGGATCGTCGTCGGCCACGAAGGCCATGCCCAGGGCGCGGAACGGTTCCCCTGCGGCGCGCTCGATGTCCTGGAGTACCGGGAGATCCGAGCGTCTGGCGGAGCGGATACGCATGTACTCAGTGTGCCGCGCCGGACGCCGGACCGGTACGCGGGTGGCCGGATCCGCCCCCGGGACGGCGCCCGGGGCGTCGGCTCAGGCGCCCGTGCTCACCAGCTCGTCCGCAGGGCTGTTCACGGGCTGCGGGGTGCCGGTGAGGTCCAGGACGAAGAGCGGGAGTCCGACGCCGTCCGCGCGGGCCCGGGCGTCGGCCGCGTACCCCGCGAGGGAGAAGAACACCCCGGTCGCCGAGGCGCCCAGCGCGTTGAGCCAGAGGGTCTCGATCGCGCGCAGCGTCGCGGGCCGGGTGCTGGACTCGACCTGCGCGATCACCCCGTCACCTCGCAGGTCGATGCCGGAGGCCGGGCCCGCCCCGGGACGGCCGACGTCGCGGTAGCCGAGCCAGGTCAGATACAGGCCGGCCGCGGTCACGGCGTCGTGGCCCGTACGAATGGTCATCGGGTGGAACGTGGGGCGCGGGTGCGCGGCGGTGCGCGGCAGGGGGATGTGGGCCGGCGAGACCGGTGCGGCCGGGGCCGACGCGGCGGCCACCGGGCGCACCGGGATCCGCAGGACGGTTCCGCACGGGCAGCACAGCTCGGGCTGCGGCCACTGGTCCTCCCGGGCGCAGGACGTGCAGCGGACGGTGACCCAGGCGTCGTTCCAGCTGCGGTGGCCGACCCGGACCGCCGGGGCGCCGCGCAGCAGCGGCGGGGCGGTGGGCGCTCCGCACGGGCAGGGGTAGGCCGGGGTGCTGTAGGCGTGGTCCCGGCTGCAGACAGGGCAGCGGACCGGCACGGACTCCACGTATCTCTCCCTCCGGCACGGACGCGCGGCCGACTCCGCTCCGTGCTTCCCTCGTCACGCCATCGTCCACCAGGAGCGAGGCGCTGGGGAGGGGATTGACGTACTTCGGGCGGCGCGTGCGGCGGTACACGCCCTTGACTGCGACCGCCCCAGCTTCTAGATTGCTTCCATATAGCAGAACTAAGTTTCCGTAATACGGAATTGGTGCTCTCAGGTGGCGCGACAGAGCCCGACTCCACCAATCCCGAGCAGGAGCTTCCATGCCTCGTATGACCGCTGCCCGAGCGGCAGTTGAGATCCTGAAGCGCGAAGGCGTCAGCAACGCGTTCGGCGTTCCGGGCGCGGCGATCAACCCCTTCTACGCGGCCCTCAAGGCCTCCGGCGGGGTGCAGCACACGCTGGCCCGGCACGTCGAGGGCGCCTCCCACATGGCCGAGGGGTACACCCGGGCCAAGGCCGGCAACATCGGCGTCTGCATCGGTACGTCGGGCCCCGCGGGCACCGACATGATCACCGGTCTGTACTCCGCCATCGCCGACTCCATCCCGATCCTCTGCATCACCGGCCAGGCGCCGACCGCCGTCCTGCACAAGGAGGACTTCCAGGCCGTCGACATCGCGTCCATCGCCAAGCCGGTCACCAAGGCGGCGACGACCGTCCTGGAGGCCGCGCAGGTCCCCGGCGTCTTCCAGCAGGCCTTCCACCTGATGCGCACCGGCCGTCCGGGCCCGGTCCTCATCGACCTGCCGATCGACGTCCAGCTCACCGAGATCGAGTTCGACCCCGAGCTGTACGAGCCCCTCCCGGTGCACAAGCCCGCCGCCACCCGCAAGCAGATCGAGCGGGCCGTGGAGCTGCTGAACGCCTCGGAGCGCCCGCTGCTCGTCGCGGGCGGCGGCATCATCAACGCCGACGCCTCCGAGCTGCTGGTGGAGTTCGCCGAGCTGACCGGCGTCCCCGTCATCCCGACCCTGATGGGCTGGGGCATCCTGCCCGACGACCACGAGCTGAACGCCGGGATGGTCGGCCTGCAGACCTCGCACCGCTACGGCAACGCGAACTTCCTGGAGTCCGACTTCGTCCTCGGCATCGGCAACCGTTGGGCCAACCGCCACACCGGCAAGCTGGACGTCTACACCCAGGGCCGCACCTTCGTCCACGTGGACATCGAGCCCACCCAGCTCGGCAAGATCTTCGCCCCGGACCTCGGCATCGCCTCCGACGCCAAGGCCGCACTGACGCTCTTCGTCGAGGTGGCGCGCGAGCTGAAGGCCGCGGGCAAGCTGAAGGACCGCTCGGTCTGGGCCGCCTCCACCCAGGAGCGCAAGGCGACCCTCCAGCGCAAGACCCACTTCGACAACGTGCCGCTCAAGCCGCAGCGCGTGTACGAGGAGATGAACCGGGCGTTCGGCCCCGAGACCCGTTACGTCACCACGATCGGGCTCTCCCAGATCGCGGGCGCGCAGATGCTGCACGTCTACAAGCCGCGCCACTGGATCAACTGCGGCCAGGCCGGCCCGCTGGGCTGGACGATCCCGGCCGCGCTGGGCGTCGCCACCGCCGACCCGGAGGGCACGGTCGTCGCCCTCTCCGGCGACTACGACTTCCAGTTCATGCTGGAGGAGCTGGCGGTGGGCGCGCAGCACCGTATCCCGTACGTCCACGTCCTGGTGAACAACTCCTACCTGGGCCTCATCCGCCAGGCGCAGCGCAACTTCGACATCGACTTCCAGGTCAACCTGGAGTTCGAGAACATCAACTCCCCGGAGCTGGGCGTCTACGGCGTCGACCACGTCAAGGTCGTCGAGGGCCTCGGCTGCAAGGCGATCCGGGTCACCGAGCCGGACCAGCTGCTGCCGGCCTTCGAGGAGGCGAAGAAGCTCGCCGCCGAATTCCGTGTGCCGGTGGTCGTCGAGGCGATCCTGGAGCGGGTCACGAACATCTCGATGAGCGGCACGGACATCGCGTCCGTGAACGAGTTCGAGGACATCGCGACGGACCCGTCCCACGCGCCCACCGCGATCCGCCCCCTGACGGCCTCCTGACGGACCCGTCACCCACGAGGGCCCCCGGCCCGGAGCGAACCTCCGGCCCGGGGGCCCTCTGCGTGGCCGGCGAGCACCCGCACTGCTTCCCGCCTGCCCGCACTGCTTCCCGCCTGCCCGGCGGCGCTGATCCAGCCCGTCCGGCGTTGGCCCAGCCCGTCCGGCGTTTGAGGACGGAACCCTGGAGCGGGTGGGCCCGCGTCCCTCCGGACAGGCTGGAACGGTGCGGGCCGGCCCCGCCATCGCCACGGCTCCGTCGGCTCCGTCCTCAAGCGCCGGGCAGGCTTGGTTTGCCCGGGCAGGGGGATGGTGCGGGACCTCCGCCGCCACGGTTCCGTCCTCAAGCGCCGGACGGGCCGGAATTCCGGTGTCCGGGCCCTCGTAGGGAGACGGGTCGGGTGGTGCGACCGGGCGCGCGAAAGCCCCTGCGAGCGAACGGGCGCGCGCACACGAAAGGATGCGACCGGGCGCGCGAATGCCCGCGCGAGCGCGGGTGCGGGCACGCAGAAGGGCGTGGAGTACGGGACCGTATCCGTACTCC
>NZ_JBHXJG010000166.1:0-16407 GCF_042723425.1 Streptomyces sp. NPDC058375
GTACCGGCGGCAGCAGTGCCCGCCGGTACGGCCCCGCGGCCATGCCCGCTCGCTTCCCGCCCCGGCGCCCGGCAGTGCTTGAATGCCCGGGTGAACGACTACGACGTACCCCGCGGCATCGACGTCCTGCGGGTGTTCTACGGACCGGACGGTCGGCACGGCAACGCCCTCGGCGTCGTACGCGACGCAAGCGGCCACCCCGACGAGGCGTCCCGGCAGCGACTGACCCGGGAACTGGGCTTCAGCGAGACCGTGTTCGTCGACGACCCGGAGCGCGGGCGGGTGGACATCCACACCCCGGGACTCCGGCTGCCGTTCGCCGGACATCCGCTGGTCGGCGCCGCCTGGCTGCTGGACCTGGAGATCCTGGAACTGGCCGTCGGGGACGTGTTCGCGCGCCAGGACGGGGAGTTCACCTGGATCACCGCCCGCCCCGAGTGGGTTCCGCCGCGCACGCTCCAGCAGTACGCGAGCGCCGCCGAGATCGAGGCGCTGCCGGGACCGCCGCCCGGCGGGGGCCGGCTCTACGTCTGGGCCTGGGAGGACGAGGCGGCCGGACGGGTCCGGGCACGGGCCTTCCCGAGGCGGGGCGCGGAGTCGGGGATCGTCGAGGACGAGGCGACGGGGGCTGCGGCCCTGCTGCTGAGCGCCCACCTCGGCCGGGCCCTGAACATCACACAAGGACGCGGCTCCCAGATCCTCACCGCACCCGCGCCGGACGGCACGGTGGAGGTCGGGGGCCGCGTCCTGATGGCCGCCCGGGGCTGAACCCCGGGCGGCCGCACACCATGAGACAGCGGTTACGCGCTGAGCGGGAACACCTCGCCCAGCTCCCGGAAGACCGCGGTGTTCAGCGCGAAGGCGCGCTTGCACTCCTCCACGATCCGCTGCTTCTCCAGGTCGTCCGCGTTCACCGCGTCCAGCAACTCGCGGTAACCCCGCTTGAAGGCGGCGGGGTTGGTGATCTCCTCGAAGACGTAGAACCGGACGCCGTCGCCCTTGCGCTCGAAGCCCCAGGTCTTCTCCGCCTTGTCGCGGATGATCTGACCGCCCGACAGGTCGCCGAGGTAACGCGTGTAGTGGTGGGCGATGTACCCGGCGGGCCAGGTGCGCGCGCACTCCGTGACCCGGGCCGCGTACGCCGCGGTGGCGGGCAGCGGCTCAAGACCCTCGCGCCAGTCCGCCCCGCGGAGGTGGGCGAGGTCGCGCTCCAGCTCGGTGGAGCGCATCAGCTCGGGCTGTATGAACGGACCGGCGACCGGGTCGTTCCGCAGGGCCTCCGCGCCCTCCTCCAGCGCCCGGTACACGAACCACAGCTGCTCGGTGTAGCGCGTGTACGCGTCCACTCCCAGCCGCCCGCCGAGGAGGTCACTCATGAAGGTCGAGGTCTCGGCCTCGGTGTGCTGCTCGTGCGACGCGGTGCGGATGAGCGTCGAGAAGGGAGTGACGGTGGCGGTTGCGTCCAAGGCGGGCCTCCGGGGACCGAGGGGACGGGGAGTCCAGAAACAGACGGAAATATCGGCAGGCGGCCGCCGCGACGGTGTGGCGGCGCATGCCGGTACGCCGATCCTCCTACTTAGGCTTACCTAAGTCAACTGGTTCCCGACTGCTTGTCGGTAAAAAACTACGCCACGAGAGGATGGAGGGCCCGGTATCGGACAGTTTGGGATGATTACGGAAGGGTGAGGATCTCCGCCCCGGTCTCCGTGACGACCAGCGTGTGCTCGAACTGGGCCGTCCGCTTCCGGTCCTTCGTCACCACGGTCCAGCCGTCCTCCCACAGGTCGTACTCGTGGGTGCCCAGCGTCAGCATCGGCTCGATGGTGAACGTCATGCCCGGCTGCATCACCGTGGTGGCGTGCGGGCTGTCGTAGTGCGGGATGATCAGGCCGGAGTGGAACGAGGTGTTGATCCCGTGCCCGGTGAAGTCGCGGACGACTCCGTAGCCGAACCGCTTCGCGTACGACTCGATGACCCGGCCGATGACGTTGATCTGCCGGCCCGGCCTGACCGCCTTGATGGCCCGGTTCAGCGACTCCCGGGTGCGCTCGACCAGCAGCCGCGACTCCTCGTCCACGTCGCCGCAGAGGTAGGTGGCGTTGTTGTCGCCGTGCACCCCGTTGATGTACGCGGTGACGTCCAGGTTCACGATGTCGCCGTCGCGCAGCACGGTGGAGTCGGGGATGCCGTGGCAGATGACCTCGTTCAGCGAGCTGCACAGCGACTTCGGGAAGCCGCGGTAGCCGAGCGTCGAGGGGTACGCGCCGTGGTCGACCATGAAGTCGTGGGCGACCTTGTCGAGCTGGTCCGTGGTGACGCCCGGGGCGATGTGCTTGGCGGCCTCCTCCATCGCCTGCGCGGCGATACGGCCCGCGATGCGCATCCGCTCCACGGTGTCGGAGTCCTGGATCTCCGGGCCGGTGTACGGCGTCGGAGCCGGCTTCCCCACGTACTCGGGACGCCGGATGTTTCCGGGGACGGAACGGGCGGGAGTGATCTCCCCTGGTACGAGAAGCGACTGGCCAGACATGCCAGCGAGTCTAACCAGCGCCCTCGGGGCACCATGGCAGGGAGGAAAGGAGCCGTCGATGGCCCTGTTCAAGAAGCGCACGGTCGGCAAACCGGGCGAATGGTACTACTGCCTGGAGCACAAGAAGGTCGAGGAAGGCCCGGAGTGCCCGGCGCAGAACCGGTTCGGCCCCTACACCTCCCGCGAGGCGGCCCAACACGCGATGGACACCGCCCGCGACCGCAACCTGGAGTGGGACACGGACCCGAAGTGGCACGACGAGGACAAGGGCAAATCAAGCCCGTCCGGGGGCAACCCCAGCCCGTCCGGCGATTGAGGACGTCTTTTCAGCCCCTCCGGCGCTTGAGGAGCGGGGTACGGGGGCGGAGCCCCGGAAGCCCGGCCACCCGGCCGGGCCCGGGTCACCCCTCCCCCCGCGCCCCCCGCCTCCGCACCGCGTCCTCATCCGTCTCCGAGTCGTACCGCACCAACTTCGGCAACGCGGCAGTCAGCAGCGCCACCGACGCCACGCACGCCACCCCGCCCGTCCAGATCGCCGACCGGGTGCCCGTCCAGCCGGCCATCGCCCCGGCCCGCACCTGCCCCAGCTGCGGGCCGACGCTGTACGAGAGCACCTCGATGCCCGCCAGCCGGCCCCGCAGCTCCTCCGGGATCGTCTGGTTCCAGATCGTCGCGCGCCCCAGTCCGCTCAGCATGTCGCCCGCCCCCGCCACGGCCAGGCAGACCAGCACCACCCACACACTGGAGAACCAGCCCGCCGCCGCGATCGCCAGCCCCCACGCCGCCGCACCGAACACCACGAACAGCCCGTGCCTGCGCACCCGGCTCGTCCAGCCGCTGGTCAGCCCCAGCGCCAGCGAGCCGACCGAGCCCGCCGCGTACATCAGGCCCAGCGACCACTCCGCGTCCAGCTCGTCCGCCAGGAACGGGAAGATCGTGTTCGGGAAGGCGAAGAACATCGCCGCCAGGTCGATCGCGTACGTCCCCAGCAGCACCGGCCGGCTCCACGCGTACCGCGCCCCCTCCACGATCCCGCGCAGCGACGGCTTCTGGGCGTCACCGGCCGGCGGCGCGGGGGTGAGCCGCAGGCAGAGGACGACGGAGGCGGCGAACGTGCACACCGTCACCCCGTACGCCGTGCCATGACCGGCGTACGCCACCACCAGACCGGCCAGCGCCGGGCCCGCGATGGCCCCGATCTGCCAGCGCAGCGAGTTCAGCGCGGCCGCCGCCGTCTGCTGGGCGTGCGGCACGATCCGGGCCATGAGCGAGTCCAGCGCGGGCCGCTGGAGCCCGGCCAGCGCGGCGACCCCGCCGGCCACCACGTACAGCGGCCACAGCAGCGGCTCCGGGAGCAGCGCGTTCACCAGCAGGATCGCGGCGAGAACCCCGAGCCCCGCCTCGGTGAGCAGGATGACCCGGCGGCGGTCCGCCGAGTCCGCGAGCGCCCCGCCGTACAGCCCGAAGACCACCAGCGGCACCAGCTCCACCGCGCCCATCGCCCCGACCGCGAGCGGGGAGCCCGTCAGGTCCTTGATCTGGAGCGGCAGCGCGATGAGCGCCATGAAGCTGCCGAAGTAGGTGATCAGGCCCTGCACCCACAGCAGCCGGAAGTCCGGCGAGGAACGCCACGGCGAGAGGTCCGGCAGCAGGGCGCGGAGCCGGGACGGGGGAGGGGAGGCGGGGGGTGCGGAGGTCACGAAGGGCCATGATCCGGAGTACCGGGCGTTCCGGGCAAGCCGATATCTCCGGTACGGGTGCCGCGTATCCCCGTATGGCTGCCGCGTAGCCCCGATACGGCTGCCGGGTATCCCTGGTACGGCGTCCGCGGCCGTGATCCGGGTACGCCCCCTGGCCGCTCGCTACCAGCGGGCCGGCGGCGGCTGGGTCAGCTGGTCGGCCAGCCGGGCGAGCCGGTCCCGGAAGGTGCGCCGGCCGCCCGCCGGAGGCCTCCCGTTCTCCCCGGCGGCCGCGCTCACCAGGTGCTGCACGATGCCAGGTCCACGTCGTCGTCCCCGGCGACCACCAGCGACTCGTGCGCCAGGCCGCCGACGGGGAGCGGAACCGGCGAGCGGAACGGGCGGACCGAACCGGAACGGACGGAGGCCCTCGGAGGCCCACGGGGCGGCTCCCCACGTACTACCTGGCAGTAGGGTCGGCCCATGACTACACAGGACAGCAGCGGCAGCGCGCCCAAGCCCCCCGCCAAGGACCCCTGGGACCTCCCCGACGTATCCGGCCTGAGCGTCGGCGTGCTCGGCGGAACCGGGCCGCAGGGGCGCGGCCTCGCCTACCGGCTCGCCCGCGCCGGACAGAAGGTCACCCTCGGCTCCCGGGACGCGGCCCGCGCCGAGCAGGCGGCGGCCGAGCTGGGCTTCGGCGTCGAGGGCGCGGACAACGCGGAGTGCGCCCGGCGCAGCGACATCGTGATCGTCGCCGTGCCGTGGGACGGCCACGCCAAGACGCTCCAGTCCCTGCGCGAGGAACTGGCGGGCAAGCTCGTCATCGACTGCGTCAACCCGCTCGGCTTCGACAAGAAGGGCGCCTACGCCCTCAAGCCGGAGGAGGGCAGCGCCGCCGAACAGGCCGCCGCCCTGCTGCCCGACTCCCGGGTCACCGCCGCCTTCCACCACCTCTCGGCCGTGCTGCTCCAGGACGAGTCCATCGAGGAGATCGACACCGACGTCCTGGTCCTGGGCGAGGTCCGCGCCGACACGGACCTCGTCCAGGCGCTGGCCGGCCGGATCCCCGGCATGCGGGGCATCTTCGCCGGCCGGCTGCGAGGCGCCCACCAGGTCGAGTCGCTGGTCGCCAACCTGATCTCTGTCAACCGCCGCTACAAGGCCCACGCCGGACTGCGCACCACCGACGTCTGACGGCCCACCGACGCCTGACGGCCCCACCCCAGGGCACAACGGGGCATGGGGGACACTGGACGGGACCGTGACCGTTCCCGGCAGGGAGCGCGACCCGTTCCCGACAGGAGCCGACCCCCATGCCCCGCATCGCTCTCTACGCCCTCGTCGTCTGCGTCCTCGCCGTCGCGGCGGCCGTGGTCTCCTTCGCCCAGGGCAGCCTGCTCGGGATCGTGTGGGTGCTCATCGCGGGGCTCTCGTCGAACATGACCTGGTTCTACGTCCGCCGGCACCGGCTCACCACCGCCTCCGACGCGAGCTGACGACCGCCTCCGACGCCGGCCGTCCCCTCACCTGCCTCCCCTCGCCCCTCCCTCCCACTGCGCGCAGGCCTCCGCCAATCAGGTCGTGCCTCCCCCTCCCCGGGCGTGCCCCGGGAGCGGACGCCGTGCCGGGGCCGAGCATGTGACGGCCCCGCCACGGCCGTGGCAGGGCGGGACGAGGGAGGCCGCGTGGCAGACGCGAGGGACGACGCTTCGGGGTCGACCGCACAGACCGGCGACGGAACCCCGGGCTACGGAACCCAGGGCTTCTGGGAAGAGGTGCGCGACGCCGTCACCGTCCGGGCCGCGGTCGTCATGCTCGGGGTGCTCCTGCTGCAACTGGGCTTCGCCCTCTCCTACATGGGCGCCTTCCACGCGCCCGATCCGCGCAAGGTGCCGATCACCCTGGTCGCCCCGCCCGCCGTGGAGCGGGACCTGATGGCCCGCCTCGACGCGCTGCCCGGCGAGCCGCTCCGGGTCACCGCCGTCGCGGACCGCGCCCAGGCCCGCGCGCGGCTGCTGGACCGGCGCACCGACGCCGCCCTCGTCGTGGACCCGGCCGGACGCACCGACACGCTGCTCGTCGCCTCGGCGGGCGGCCCCTCGGCGACCGCCGCGGCCACCGAGATCCTCCAGGAGGTGGCCCGGGCGCAGAACCGGACGATCGTCGTACGGGACCTCCGCGCGCCGGCCGCGGGCGACTCGCGGGGTCTGTCGTCCTTCTACCTCGTCCTCAGCTGGACCATCGGCGGCTACCTCGCGGCCTCGGCCCTGAACATGGCGGCCGGCTCCAAGAAGCCCACCCTGCGGCGCACCCTGGTCCGGCTGACGGCGATGCTGCCGTACGGCTTCGTCTCGGGCATCGGCGGCGCGATCATCGTGGGCCCGGTGCTGGACTGCCTCCCGGGCGCGTTCTGGGAGCTGGCCGGCATCGGCACCCTGGTGGTGTTCGCCTCCGGCGCGGTGGGCGTCGCCCTCCAGTCGGTGGCCGGCACGGTCGGCCTCGGCCTCACCATCCTGATCTTCACGATCCTGGGCAACCCCAGCTCCGGCGGGGTGTACCCGTCCTCGCTGCTGCCACCGTTCTGGAGCGCGATCGGCCAGGCGCTGCCTCCGGGGGCCGGTACGACGGTGGTCCGCAACACCGTCTACTTCGACGGCAACGCCACCACCGGCCCCCTCTGGGTCCTCGGCGCCTGGGCCTTCGGCGGTGTCGCCGTGGCGATCCTCGCCGCCGCCCTGCGCGGATCCCGGGCAGCCCGACAGGCGCGGCCCGCCGCCCCGGCCGCCGGGCCCGCCGCCCCGCCGGTCTGAGGCGGCGGCCCGGGCCGTGCGGTCAGCCCACCGCGCAGCCCGGGTCCTGCTCGTCGAAGAGGCCCCGCCAGAACCGGTACAGGTCGTAGCCGCAGTACCGCTGGAACTCCTCGACGCCCAGGCCGCGCAGCAGCGCGTGGATCGCGTCGAAGAACACGATGTTCACCTCGGGGATCCACAGGATCGCGAACACAGCGATCAGCCCGAACGGCGCGATCGGCTCCACCTGGCGGCGGATCTTGTACGAGAGCCAGGGCTCGACCACCCCGTACCCGTCCAGGCCCGGGATCGGCAGGGAGTTCAGGATCGCCGCCGTCACCTGGAGCATCGCCAGGAACGCCAGCGCGTAACTGAAGGCGCGCGGCACCCCGTCGAGCGCGTCCAGCCAGAACGGGGCCGTACAGACGATCGCGAACGCCACGTTCGTCAGCGGCCCCGCCGCCGAGATCAGGCTGTGCTTCCACCGGCCGTGGATCCGGCCGCGCTCGATGTACACCGCTCCGCCGGGCAGCCCGATCCCGCCCATGATCACGAAGAGCACCGGCAGCACGATGCTGAGCAGCGCGTGTGTGTACTTCAGCGGGTTCAGCGTCAGATAGCCCTTCGTCCCCACCGAGAGGTCCCCGCTGTGCAGGGCGGTGCGGGCGTGCGCGTACTCGTGGAGGCAGAGCGAGACGATCCAGGCCCCGGTGACGAACAGGAAGACCGCGAAGCCGGTGGCGTCCGCGAAGCCCGTCCACACCGCCCAGCCCGCGACCGCGGTGACGGCCGCGATGCCGAGGAAGACCGGGCTGATCCTGCGGTCGCCGCGAGTGGCTGCGGTGGTCATCGGCACACGACTCCTGGGGGAGGGGAAAGGGCGATCGTACGATCCGTGCGGCCCGTACGGTCCGGCAGGACTGGAACGTCGGCGACCGCTTGTGGAGTTCCACCCGGTCAACGCCGGCCCGCCGCCCGTCACGGACAATAGGCCCCGTGCACTACTGCGTCCTCGGCACCACCCGGGCACTCCGCGACGACGGCACGGCCGTCGCCCTCGGCGGGGCGCGGCTGCGCGCCCTGCTCACCGTTCTCGCGTTGCGCCCCGGACGGACCGTCCCGGCCGGGGTCCTCGTCGACGAGGTGTGGGACGGCGACCCGCCCGCCGACGCGGCCGGCGCGCTCCAGGCGTTGATCGGGCGGCTGCGGCGGGCCCTGGGCCGCAGCGCCGTCGAGTCCGTGGCGGGCGGCTACCGGCTCGCCGCCCCGCCGGACGCCGTGGACCTGCACCGCTTCGAGCGGCTGGCGGGGGAGGGCAGCCGGGCCCTGGAGGACGGCGACGCGTCGGGCGCCCTCGCCGTCCTGCGGGAGGCCCTCGCCCTGTGGACCGGTCCCGCCCTCGCCGATCTGCCCGACCGTACGGCGGTCGCGTCCCGCTGGGAGGCCCGCAGGCTCGACGCCCGGCGGGACGCGCTCGGGGCGCTCCTCGCCCTCGGAAGACCGGGGGAGGCGCTGCCGGAGCTGGCCGCGCTCTGCGCCGCCCACCCGCTCGACGAACCGCTCCGGGCCCTGCGCATCCGTGCCCTGCGGGACGCCGGACGCCCCGCCGAGGCACTGGCCGCGTACGAGGAGGTCCGCGCCCTCCTCGACGACCGCCTCGGCACCGCCCCCGGCCCGGCCCTGCGCGCCCTGCACACCGAACTGCTCCACGCGGAACCGGCCGGACCGGAGCCGTTCCCCCGCCTGCCCGCGGGCGCGCCCGCGGGGGAACCCTTCCCCCGGCCCGCCGCTTCGGCTGCCCCGGACTCCACGCCCCGGCCCGCCCCCGACGGCGGACCCGCCCCCTGGGCCCAGCAGCCCCCGGTCTCGCCCGCCCCGGGCCCCGTGACCCGGCCCGCCCCCGAGCGGGCCCCCGCAAGGCCGCCCGCCCCCGGCAACCTCCGCGCCCGGCTCACCAGCTTCGTCGGGCGCGACACCGACATCGCCGCCCTGCGCGAGGACCTCGGCCGCGCCCGGCTGGTCACCCTGCTCGGGCCCGGCGGCGCGGGCAAGACCCGGCTGTCGCAGGAGACCGCGGAGGCCGCCGCCGACGCCTGGCCCGACGGTGTCTGGCTGGCCGAACTGGCCCCCGTCGACGGCCCGGACACCGTGCCCGAGGCCGTCCTCGGCGCCCTCGGGGCCCGCGAGACCGTGCTGCGCGGGGCGGGTGCCGAGGAGCTGCGCGCCGCCGACCGCACCGGCGCCGACCCCCTCGTACGGCTCACCGAGCACTGCGCCTCGCGCCGGATGCTGCTCCTGCTGGACAACTGCGAGCACGTCATCGGCGCGGCCGCCGCCCTCGCCGACCATCTGCTGGCCCACTGCCCGCAGCTCACCGTCCTCGCCACCAGCCGCGAACCCCTCGGTGTGCCGGGCGAGTTCGTCCGCCCCGTCGAACCGCTGCCCGACCCGATGGCCCTGCGGCTGCTCGCCGAACGCGGGGCCGCCGCCCGCCCCGGCTTCCGTACCGACGCGGACGGGGCGACCGCCGCCGCCTGCGCCGAGATCTGCCGTCGGCTGGACGGGCTGCCGCTCGCCATCGAACTGGCCGCCGCCCGGCTGCGGATGCTCAACCCCCGCCAGATCGCCGACCGGCTGGACGACCGCTTCCGCCTCCTCACCAACGGCAGCCGCACCGTGCTGCCCCGTCAGCAGACCCTGCGCGCCGTCGTCGACTGGTCCTGGGACCTGCTCGACGCCGCCGAACGCGCCGTGCTGCGCCGCCTCTCCGTCTTCGCCGGAGGCTGCTCGCTGGCCGCCGCCGAGGAGGTCTGCGCCCTGCCCGAACCGGCCGACGGCGTGGTCGTGGACTCCCTGGACGTCGCCGCCCTGCTCGGCTCCCTGGTCGACAAGTCCCTGGTGGTCGCCGCGCCCGGCGACGACGGGGAGATGCGCTACCGGCTGCTGGAGACGGTCGGCGAGTACGCCGTCGAGCGGCTGGCGGAGGCGGGCGAGAGGGACGCCGTCGAGCGGCGCCACCTCGTCCACTTCCGGGAACTGGCGCGGACGACCGGGCCGACGATGCGCGGGTCGGGGCAGCGCGCGGCCATCGCCGTCATCCAGCGCGAGTACGAGAACCTGCGCACCGCGCACCGGCACGCCGTCGCCGCCCGGGACGAGCACGAGGCGCTGTGCCTGGTGCTCTCGCTGTCCTGGTACTGGATGCTGCGAGATCTGCGCTCGGACGCCCGCCAGTGGGCCGAGGCGGCCTCCTCGCTCGGCCCCGACCCGTTCGCCCGGCCCGGTGTCCAGGCCCCGTCACTGCCGGAGCAGGCCATCGACCGGCCGCCGCCGATGGACGACGAGCAGCTCGCGGAGGCGCGGCGCGGGGCGGCGCTGATCCAGGTGGCCAGCGTGGACGACACGATCTCCGCGTGGTCGGACGCCGAGGGGCAGAAGCGGCTGCGGATCGTCGCCGACGCCTACCGGCCCGGGCAGCCGCAGACCTGCCGGATGCCCGGGACGTTCTGGATGTACGCGGTGATGCTCACCGGCGACATGGACCGGACGCGCGAGGCGCTCGACGAGACGGTCCGGACCTCCCGCTCCCACGGCTACGAGTGGGAGCTGGCCGCCGCCCTCCAGCTGCGCGCCAACTTCCTCGCCGGTCACTCCGGCCACGCCGACCTGGCGCGCACCGACGCCGACGAGAGCCTGGAGATCTTCACCCGGCTCGACGACGACTGGGGCACGGCCGAGGCGCTGGCGTCCCGGGGCGAGGCCAACGAACGGACCGGCCACTTCTCCGAGGCCCTGGCGGACTACGGCGCCGCCGTCGACTACGCGCGCAAGATCGGCGCCCGGTCCCAGGTGGCGCTGTTGCGCGCCCGGTACGCCGGACCGCTTGCCGAACTCGGGCGCCTGCCGGAGGCCGAGGCCGTGCTGCGGGAGGTGTGCGAAGACGACCGGTCCCCGAACCCCGAGTCCGTGGCGATCGCCCGGATGCATCTGGCCTTCGTCCTGGGCGCGCAGGGCCGGCCGGCGGAGGCCCGCGAACAGGTCGACATGATCAGCGCGCGCCTCACCTCCGGTGATGTCGCCGTCTTCGACGGGTTCGTCTTCGGGATGCTGGCCTGGCTGGACAACCTGGAGGGCGCGTACGCCTCCGCCCTGGGCAACGCGCTGACGGCGCTCGGGTGTTCGCGGGAGCGGCTGTCGGCGATGATCGCCCCGCAGATGTCCTCGGCCCATCTGACGGCGATCGCCCGCGCCCTTTCCGGGCTCGCCGCCACGCACGGGGCCGGACCGGGGGCGTACGTGGACGCCGTCCGGCTCCTGGGCCTCCAGGCGGCGCTGCTGCCTCCCGGCCACGTGCCGACCACGATCGAGCGCCGCAACCTGGCCGAGGCCGAGGAGGCCGCCCGGGTCCGCCTCGCCGAGGCGGTGTACACACGGGCGTACGAGGAGGGCGGCGGCCTCACCCTCGACGAGGCCACTGCCCTGGCGGAGGCGTACCGGCCGACGCCTCCGCCCACGTAACGGCCTGCGGGTCAGGCCTTCTTGCGGAACTTGGCCACCGCCAGCGGTGCCAGCACCAGCGTGATGCCCGCGGCCCAGCCGAGTGTCCACCAGACCGAGTCGCCGACCGGGTCGCCCTGCATGAGCGCCCGCGCCGCGTCCGCGAGGTTGGAGAGCGGGTTGTAGTCGGTGAAGGCCTGGAGCCAGCCCGGCATGGTCCCGGTCGGCACGAAGATCGAGGAACCGAACTGCAGCGGCATCAGCACGAGCATCGCCGTCCCCTGAACAGCCTGGGCCGTCTTCATGGACAGCCCGAGGAGGATGAAGATCCACATGATGGCGGCGCCGAACACCGCCGACAGCGCGACCGCCGCGAGGAGCCCGAACACCGAGCCGTGCAGCTCCATGCCGACGGCGAACCCCATGACGAGCAGGATGAGCATGGCGACCATCAGCCGGCCCAGCTCGACCACGATCTTGGCGATGAGCACCGAGGACCGGGCGATCGGCATCGTCCGGAACCGGTCCATGACCCCCTTGCGGAAGTCGTCGTTGACGCCGGTCCCGACGGCCATGGCGATGTTCAGCCCCAGCATCGCCATCAGCCCCGGCACCAGGTAGTTCACGTACTCCTGCCGGTTGCCGCCGAGGCTGGCGCCGACCGAGCCGCCGAAGACGTACACGAAGAGCAGGATGAAGATGATCGGCGTCAGGAGGACGTCGAACATCGACTCCGGGTCCTTCTTGATCTGGAGCAGATTGCGCCGCGCCAGCGCCCCGATGTGCCGGAGGTTGGCCCGCAGTCCGATCCGGCCCTCGGCCGTCACGGCCGCCTTCGACGGAGCGGCGCCCGCCGGCCCGGCGGGCGCGGGGGTCGGTGCTGTGGTGGTGGTGCTCATGCGGCGACCTCCTGGGGAGCCTGGTCGGAGAGGTGGGCGGCCTTGTCGCCGGTGATCGCGAGGAACACCTCGTCGAGGCTGGGCAGGGCCGTGGAGACATGGGCGAGCGAGAAGCCGCGCACGCCCAGCAGCCCGATGACGGCGGTCAGCTGCTCGTCGCTGAGGATCGGCACGTACAGCAGCCCCTCGTCCGGCACGGCCTGCGCCCCCGCGACGCCGTCGAGTCCGGCCTCCCGGATCGCCTGGGCCATCGCGGCCAGCTCCGCCGGGTCCGAGGGCCGGATGTGCAGGGTGCGGCCGCCGACCTTGGCCTTCAGCTCGTCGACCCCGCCTCGGGCGATGATCTTCCCCCGGTCGATGACCGTCAGCTCCTTGGCGAGCTGCTCGGCCTCCTCCATGTACTGGGTGGTCAGCAGGACGGTCGCGCCCTCCGCGACCATCCGCTGCACCTCGTCCCAGACCTCGTTACGGGTCCGGGGGTCGAGCCCGGTCGTCGGCTCGTCCAGGTAGAGCACGGACGGGCTGCCGATCATCGAGGCGGCCAGGTCGAGCCGGCGGCGCATCCCGCCGGAGTACTCCATGGCCGCCCGCTTGGCGGCCTCGGTGAGTGAGAACCGCTCCAGCAGCTCGTCGGCGCGGGCCCGGGCCTGCTTGCGGGGCAGATCGAGCAGCCGCCCGATCATGTAGAGGTTCTCCCAGCCGGAGAGCTTCTCGTCGACCGAGGCGTACTGCCCGGTGAGGCCGATGACGCGGCGCAGCTCGCGGGGCTGCTTCACCACGTCGTAGCCCGCGACGACCGCGCGCCCGGCGTCGGGGGTGATCAGGGTGGACAGGCAGCGTACGAGGGTGGTCTTGCCCGCGCCGTTGGGGCCGAGCACACCGAGGACGGTGCCCTCGCGCACATCGAGGTCCACGCCGTCCAGAGCTTTGGTCTCGCCGTAGTGCTTGACCAGCCCCCGCACCTCGACGGCGTTCCGGCCGCTGCTGGGGTTCTTGTCGATTCGTTCCATGCCCACCAGCAGACCAGCACCCACCGACAGCTCACCGACAGGCCGCCGACACGGGCTTCGACAGCCCGCCGACACGGACTCCAGCCGGGCTCCGGACGCGCGACAGCCCGCCGATGGGGGAAGTCGGCGGGCTGTCGGTGGTGCGGGAAATGGCTGGTGGGCGCCCCGGCAGGACCGGGGCGCGGTGGGTCAGTGGAAGGTGTGCTCCGCCGCCGGGAACGTACCCCCGACGACCTCGTCGGCGAACTCCTTCGCCGCGTCGCCGAGCACCTGGCGCAGATTCGCGTACTGCTTGGTGAAGCGCGGCACCTTGCCGCCGGTCAGCCCGACCATGTCCGTGTAGACGAGCACCTGCGCGTCGGTCCCGGAACCGGCGCCGATGCCGACGGTCGGGATGTGCAGCGTACGGGTGACCTCGGCGGCCAGCTCGGCGGGGACCAGCTCCAGCACCACGGCGAACGCGCCCGCGTCCTGGACGGCCTTGGCGTCCCGCAGCAGCTGCTGGGCGGCCTCCTCGCCGCGCCCCTGGACCCGGTAGCCCATCGCGTTGACGGACTGGGGGGTCAGGCCGATGTGGGCCATGACCGGGATGCCGGCCTCGACCAGCAGCCGGATCTGCTCGTGGGACCGCTCGCCGCCCTCCAGCTTGACCGCGCCGACGCCCGACTCCTTGATCAGCCGGGTGGCGTTGCGCAGCGCCTGGACGGGGCCCTCCTGGTACGAGCCGAAGGGCAGGTCGGCGACGACGAGCGCGCGCTTGGTGCCGCGTACGACGGCGGCGGACAGCATGGCGATCTCGTCCATCGTGACGGGCACGGTGGTCTCGTAGCCGAGGTGGACGTTCCCCATCGAGTCCCCGACGAGCATGACCGGGATTCCGGCCTCGTCGAAGACGGACGCGGTCATCGCGTCGTAGGCGGTGAGCATGGGCCACTTCTCGCCGCGCTCGGTGGCGGCGGCGATGTCGTGGACGGTGATGCGGCGGGTGGACTTCCCTCCGTACAGCGCTTTGCTGCTGTCGGTGGACGGGCCCGCGGGGGAGGACTGATTCTGCGCAGCCTGAAGCGACATGGCCAACGGCTCCTTCGTCATCTCGAGGCGCCCTGACGGCGTCCCCGGATCCCTTCCATGGTGGCATCCCGCCCCGCCCCTCGGGAAGTGGGCCCGCCCGGAGAGCCCCGGCGGCCGCGGCGAAGGCTTTGACAACGGCCGTACGGGACATGGAGCCCCCCGAGCCGCCCGTCTCCGGCACCGCCGGCCTCGCCGACCTGCGCGTGATGCTGGAATCGATGCGCACCCGGGGCCTCGCCCAGCGCTCCTCGGTGCTCCTGATCAACATCTTCGCCCAGATGAAGAGCCACCCGAAGCTGTGGCGGGAATACTCCAGCACGGTGATCGCGCCCCGGCGCGTCGCGATGCTGGAGGCGGTGCGGCGCGCGGTGGCCGCCGGGGAACTGCGCGACGACCTCGACGTGGGGTTGATCGACGACCTCTTCGTCGGCCCCATGCTCGTCCGTACGGTGCACCGCCCCGACGCACCGCTCCCCGAGGACCTCGTGGACCGCGTCATCGCCGCCCTGCTCGGAGGGCTCGCCCCCGGAGCAGGGCGGCGAGTGTGATCGTTCTGTCACAACGCACACCGGTCGGCCCCGGACCGGAACCCCTCGTCCCGCCTCCGTCGTCCTGCTCTCCGTACGGGCTCTCCGTACGGCCGTCGGAGATCGGTCACCAAACACCGGGCGGGCCGCCGAAGCGGCGGGCCGGTGGGTCGGTAGGCCGACGGCGGGAAAGACGCCGCTCATCACCTAGGGTCGGGAGCGCGGCGATGTGCAGGGCAAGGCAGTGAGGACAGCGCGATGGTGCAGGCGTACGGAGCGGACACGGACAACGGCAGCGCGGAGCAGCCCGGGGCCCGCGGATCCCGCTTCCGGGGCCTGTGGGACAGGCTGAGGAACGACCGGGGTGTCTGGCGGCGCGGCATCCTCCTGGCCCTCTGCTCGGTGCTGCTGACCCTGCTGATGGTCGTCCACGCGCAGATCCCCAACCGGCTCGGCAACCTCGGCAGCCTCATCGAGACGTTCCTGCCGTGGGTCGCGCTCTTCATCCCGGTGCTGCTGGTCCTGGGCCTGCTGCGACGCTCCGCGACCGCCGTCGTCGCGCTCCTGCTGCCCGCCGTGGTCTGGCTCAACGTGTTCGGCGGCCTGCTCACCGACAAGTCCGGCGGCGGCGGCGACCTCACCGTCGCCACCCACAACGTCAACGCGGGCAACCCCGACCCCGAGGGCACCGCCCAGCAGGTCGCCGGATCCGGGGCGGACGTCGTGGCCCTCCAGGAACTCCCGGGCCGGCAGGTCTCCACGTACGAGAAGTCGCTGGCCGGCCGCTACCCGTACCACTCGGTCCAGGGCACCGTGGGCCTGTGGAGCAAGTACCCGCTGGCCGACACCAAGCCCGTCGACATCAAGATGGGCTGGACCCGGGCGATGCGCTCGACGGTGAAGACTCCGCAGGGCGAGGTCGCGGTGTACGTGGCCCACCTGCCGTCCGTCCGCGTGAAGCTGCACGCCGGGTTCACCGCCAATCAGCGCGACGACAGCGCCGACGCGCTCGGCGAGGCCATCGCCGACGAACGCGTGGAACGCGTCGTCCTCCTCGGCGACCTGAACGGCACGATGAACGACCGCTCACTGAACGCGGTCACCGCGCAGATGCGCTCCACCCAGGGCGCGGCGGGCGACGGCTTCGGCTTCAGCTGGCCCGCCTCCTTCCCGATGGCCCGGATCGACCAGATCATGGTCAAGGGCGTGGAGCCGATGGCCTCCTGGTCCCTGGCGGCGACCGACAGCGACCACCTCCCGATCGCGGCCCGCGTGGAGCTGTGATCACGGGTGGAGCTGTGATCACGGCCACGCAACCGCCCGTTCACCGCGTGGCATAAAACGTCTGCGACAATTTGTTCCAGCCGCATACATAAAGCAGACTCAGCCGTCGCCCGGCGTC
>NZ_JBHXJG010000167.1:0-16398 GCF_042723425.1 Streptomyces sp. NPDC058375
GCGTCGCCGGCATAGCCGACCTCGTACGTCGTACTGCCGGTGGCGCGCGGCAGGTCGCTGATCCGGAATGTCCCGTCGGCCGCCACGGCGGCCGACGTCAGGACGCCGGAGCCCTTCTTGTCAGTCCGCTGCACGGCGAGCGTGACACCGGCCGGGAGGCCGCGGCCCTGCGCCGTCAGCCTGCCGGTGATCTCCAGACCCTCACCCTTCGTCGCCTCCGCCGGAGCGCTCAGCGTGATGGCGGTCGGAGCCTTGGCGACCGTGACACCGACCGTGATGTCCTCGGCGGGCCGGTGAACGAGGCTTCCGGTGAAGGAGAGGGTGTAGGTGGCCTCCCCCACGTACGACGGCACGTCCAGGAGGGTGAACGTCCCGTCCGCCTCGACCTCGACGGCGGGCACCGCACGGTCGCCCCGGGCGTCGTGGCGCACCGCCGACACCTTCGCCGGCTCGGCCGGCGCGGGTCCGTCCAGCTCCAGACGGCCCCGGATACCGAGCGGTTCACCGACGACGGGCTGCTCCGGCGTGGTGGTCGGGGAGCCGGTGAAGCGTGCGTCGTACTGGACGGCGGGGGGCTGGATGACGTGCAGCCAGAACTCGTTGCCGTAGACGTTGCTCGTGATCGCGAAGAGCCGTGTCCCGTCCTGGGACCAGCCCAGGCCGCGGGAGGCGACCAGATCGCCCTGGAGAGCGCCCTCGAAGGCGAACTCCACCGGCGCGGTGCGGTCGGCCGGGTCCGCCGGCTGCACCAGGAGGTCGGCGGTGCCTCCGGAGGCCGCGGCGCCCCGCGCGACGTACTTGCCGTCGCCCCCGAAGGCGACCGCCGTCGCCGTCGCCCCCTCGGGCAGCGGCTGGTAGGGGACCGGTGCGTCGGACAGGTCGGAGGCGTCCAGCAGCCGGGTTCCGGCAGACCCGTCGGCGACGGCGATCCGCTTCCCGTCGGCGGAGAGCGCGAGGTCCCTCAGGTGCAGGGCGCCCTGGCCCCCTGCACCCGCGAACCGTCGCTGGGGCCCGCGCACCAGGGTGCTGCCGCTCGTGTCGAAGACGGTGAGGAAGGGGTCGGCGACACCGGTGCCGCGGGACTGGCCCATGACGAGGCGGTCCGGCGCCCCGGGGCCCTCCGTCAGCCTCAGTCTCCCCGTGTCGTTCCATTCGGTACTGACCGCGGTGGTGCCGTCCACCCCGAAGAGCCGGGTGTTCCTGTTGTCGCAGTCGCCGGTGGCCGCCGTCTCGGCGTACCACTGGCGCCCGCCGGCGAAGGCCACGTCACGCGGGCACTCCACGGAGTAGTGGGCGCGGACCAGTGCGGTGCGCTGCGCGGTTGCGGTGTCGAACGCGAGGATGCCGTTCGACTGGGAGACGTGGAGCGTGGAGCCGTCCGCGCTCAGGGCCATACCGGTCGGCGAGCTGTCCGTGGGCAGCACGCCCACCTTCGTGCCGGCGAAGTCGTAGACCTGCACCTCGCCGCCCGTGCGGCTGCGGCGGTCGTCGCTGATGTACAAGCGCTCGTGGACGGAGTCGACCACCAACTCCGAGTACGAACCGATCGGCAGCTTCGCCACTTTGTCCCCGCCCGCGGCGGTGGCAGCGATGGCCGGAGCGGCGAGGGAGGCCAGGCCGCCCGCGCCCAGGGCCAGCGCGGTCAGGGTCGCCGCCGTACGTCTGCCGTGCCGAGTTCTCTTCAACGTCGTTCCCCCACAAGTCCGTCGACGCCACGGGATGTGCCGCAGCACCTGGTGAAGCTTCAGCAGACAAGTGTGAAGGTCCTGCACGCAAGGAGATGGTGATTCATGGACGTTCACCATGAAAAGGGGCGGCCCCCGGAACCGTGAGGGGGTTTCGGGGGCCGGGAGGGGTGTCCTTGGTCGGGGACGAGCCCTCCGGGGCTGTCGGCGACGACTGGCGCGACGACAGGCCCCGTACCGCGGCGGATCGTTCGGCCCCACAGGTCAGGGCGGATGTCCGATGGACCCGGCCGCGGGGTTCGGGAGGAGCGGCGGGCTCAGCCCAGGCGCTCGACGAGCGCGTGGTACTCGTCCCACAGCTCCTTGGGCGTGTGGTCGCCGAAGGTGTTGAGGTGCTCGGGGACCAGGGCGGCCTCCTCGCGCCAGACCTTCTTGTCGACGGTGAGGAGGAAGTCGAGGTCGGACTCGGCGAGGTCCAGGCCCTCGGTGTCGAGCGCGCCCTTGGCCGGCAGGATGCCGATCGGGGTCTCGACGCCCTCGGCCTTGCCCTCCAGCCGCTCCACGATCCACTTGAGGACGCGGCTGTTCTCGCCGAAACCGGGCCACACGAACTTGCCCGCCTCGTTCTTGCGGAACCAGTTCACGTAGTAGATCTTCGGGAGCTTCGACTGATCGGCCTTGTCCGCACCGACCTTGACCCAGTGGTTCATGTAGTCGCCCATGTTGTAGCCGCAGAACGGCAGCATGGCGAACGGGTCGCGGCGCAGCTCGCCGACCTTGCCCTCGGCGGCGGCGGTCTTCTCGGAGGCGACGTTGGCACCGAGGAAGACGCCGTGCTGCCAGTCGAAGGACTCGGTGACCAGCGGTACGGCGGAGGCGCGGCGGCCACCGAAGAGGATCGCGGAGATCGGCACGCCCTTGGGGTCCTCCCACTCGGGCGCGATGATCGGGCACTGTCCGGCGGGGACGGTGAAGCGGGCGTTGGGGTGGGCGGCGGGCGTGCCGGACTCGGGGGTCCAGTCGTTGCCCTTCCAGTCGGTGAGGTGCGCGGGCGCCTCCTCGGTCATGCCCTCCCACCACACGTCGCCGTCGTCCGTCAGCGCGACGTTGGTGAAGACGGAGTTGCCCCACATGGTCTTCATGGCGTTGGCGTTGGTGTGCTCACCGGTGCCGGGCGCGACGCCGAAGAAGCCGGCCTCGGGGTTGATCGCGTAGAGGCGGCCGTCCTCGCCGAACCGCATCCAGGCGATGTCGTCGCCGATGGTCTCCACGGTCCAGCCGGGGATGGTCGGCTCCAGCATGGCCAGGTTGGTCTTGCCACAGGCGGACGGGAACGCGGCGGCGACGTACTTGCTCTCCCCGCGCGGCGGCGTCAGCTTGAGGATGAGCATGTGCTCGGCCAGCCAGCCCTCGTCGCGGGCCATGACGGACGCGATGCGGAGCGCGTAACACTTCTTGCCGAGCAGGGCGTTGCCGCCGTAGCCGGAGCCGTACGACCAGATCTCGCGGTCCTCGGGGAAGTGCGAGATGTACTTGGTGGTGTTGCAGGGCCACGGGACGTCCTCCTGGCCCTCCTCCAGGGGTGCGCCCAGGGTGTGGACGGCCTTCACGAAGAAGCCGTCGGTGCCCAGCTCGTCCAGGACCGCCTGGCCCATGCGGGTCATGGTGCGCATGGAGACGGCGACGTACGCCGAGTCGGTGATCTCGACGCCGATGGCGGAGAGGGGCGAGCCGACGGGCCCCATGCAGAAGGGGACGACGTACATGGTGCGCCCGCGCATGGACCCACGGAAGACACCGTCGGCACCAGTGAAGATCTCCCGCATCTCGGCGGGGTCCTTCCAGTGGTTGGTCGGCCCCGCGTCCTTCTCCTCCTTGGAGCAGATGAACGTACGGTCCTCGACGCGGGCGACGTCGGTGGGGTCGGACGCGGCGTAGTACGAGTTCGGCCGCTTGATCTCGTCCAGCTTGGTGAACGTGCCCTTGGCGACGAGCTCCCCGCACAGGCGCTCGTACTCGGCCTCGGAGCCGTCGCACCAGACCACCCGGTCCGGCTGGGTGATGGCTGCGATCTCGTCGACCCAGGAGACGAGCTCCTGGTGGTGGGTGGGGACAGTGAGGGGAGCCGCGATGTCGCGCGCCACGATCGCTCCTACGTTGAGGGTGTCAGTTGTCTGTAGGCCCCGTGGGGGCTGCGACCCGGATGCTTCGTACCCTTCGAATTCCCCTGGCGCTCATCCGGTGCCGACTGCACTCATTTGATCATCCGGCCGATCCGCCCATCTGTCCAGGGGGCCTCACACGTGAGCATCGCCACTCATTTGCGCCCTATATCCACTACCTACGGTGGCGTAGGTAGCATGCGAGGTATGACTGACGTTGCCGCTGACGCCGCGACCCCGGGCCCCGTCGTACTCGACCCCACCCCCGTCAAACCGAGAATGCGCGGCTGGCTGCACGCCGGAATGTTCCCGGCGGTCGTCGTCGCCGGCATCACACTGATCGCGCTGACCGACAGCACGACGGGCCGGATCGCCTGCACCGTCTACATCCTCAGCGCCTGCCTGCTGTTCGGCGTGAGCGCGGTCTACCACCGCGGCACCTGGGGGCCGCGCGGCGAGGCGGTGCTCCGCCGCCTGGACCACGCGAACATCTTCCTGATCATCGCGGGCACCTACACCCCGCTGACGCTGCTCCTGCTCCCCGAGTCGACGGCCCGGCCCCTGCTGTGGGCGGTCTGGGCGGCCGCGGCGGCGGGCATCGCCTTCCGCGTCTTCTGGGTCGGCGCACCGCGCTGGCTCTACACGCCCTGCTACATCGCGATGGGCTGGGCGGCGGTCTTCTTCCTGCCCGACTTCATGCGGGCCGGCGGTATCGCGGTCCTGGTCCTCGTCGTGGTGGGCGGGCTGCTGTACAGCGCGGGCGGCGTGATCTACGGCATCAAGAAGCCGAACCCGTCGCCGCGCTGGTTCGGCTTCCACGAGGTCTTCCACTCGCTGACGCTGGCGGCGTTCATCGCGCACTACGTGGGCATCTCGCTGGTCGCGTACCAGCACGCATAAGCACGAAGCGTTACGCGGATGAGGGCCGGTCACCACGGAACGTTACGCATATGGGGGGCCGGTCACCACCGAACGTTCCGCGGATGAGGGGCCGGTCACGCAGCACGACCGGCCCCTCATCGCTGCCCTGGGCGGCACTCAGCCCCCGAAGCCACCCAGCTTGGCCGCCAGCTCCCCCGCATCGGTGGTCGGCGCGTCGCACACGAAGTGCCGGCAGACGTACGCGGTCGGCTCCCCGCCCACCAGCGGCCGGTCCACCAGCAGCGGGAACTCGGCCCCCGCCCCCGGCCCCTCGCCGGCCGCGACCACCGCACCCGGGGCCCGCCCCAGCAGCGCCGTCCGGTGCAGCTCACCGCCGACCGGTCCCGCCACGGCGACCTCCCGGGGCCCGTCGAGCAGCCCTTCGGCGACCGCGAGACCCCAGCCGACGAAGCGGGGGACACGCGGGCCCAGCGCCTTCACCACACCGAGCGCGCCCTCGGCGGCGCTGCGATGGGCCTCGGACCCGGTGTACGCGGCGTAGGTGAGGAGCGCCCCAGCGGCGGCCGTCCACCCGGACGGGGTGGCGCTGTCGGTCGGATCCTGGGGCCGCCGGATGAGCTGCTCGGCATCGTGGGCGGTGTCGTACAACTGGCCGCCCTCCCCCGTGAACTGCTCCAGCACGATGTCCAGCAGGAACCCGGCGAACTCCAGCCAGGCGCCCTCCCCCGTCACCGCAGCCAGCGCGAGGAAGCCCTCCGCCACATCGCCGTAGTCCTCCAGCACCCCGGCGTTGTCCCCGGCGCGCCCGTCCTTGGACGTACGGGTCAGCCGGGCCACCTCGCCCAGATGCACCCGCACGAGCAGGTCAGCGGCCTCGGTGGCCCGCTCCACGAGGTCGGGCCGGTCGAAGTAGGCGCCGGTCTCGGCAAGGGCGGCAATAGCAAGCCCGTTCCAGGCAGCAACAACTTTGTCGTCCCGCCCCGGACGCGGCCGCTCCGCACGGGCGGCCAGCAGCCGGGCCCGTACGCCCGCGACCCGGTCGGCGTCCACGGGCCCGGTGTCCCCCGGCAGCCGGAGCACGGAGGCGCCCTCCTCGAAGGTGCCGTCCTCGGTCACCCCGAAGTAGGCGGCGGCGAAGGCGGCGTCGTCCTCCCCGAGCACGTCACGCAACTGCGCGGGAGTCCACACGTAAAAAGCACCTTCGACATGCTTTCCCTGCTGGTCCTCGCTGTCGGCGTCGAGGGCGGAGGCGAACCCGCCCTCGGCGGTCCGCAACTCGCGGACCAGGAAGTCGGCGGTCTCCAGGGCGATCCGCCGGGCCTCGTCCGACCCGGTGGCCCGCCAGAGATGGGCGTACACCCGGCAGAGCAGGGCGTTGTCGTAGAGCATCTTCTCGAAGTGCGGGACGATCCACTCCCGGTCCACGGAGTACCGTGCGAACCCGCCGCCGAGCTGGTCGTAGATCCCGCCGCGGGCCATCGCAGCACAGGTGTCGGCGGCCATCTGGAGGGCTCCCTCGGCCCCGGTCCGCGCGTAGTGCCGCAGCAGGAACTCCACAGCCATGGCCGGCGGGAACTTGGGCGCACCCCCGAACCCGCCGTGCTGCTGGTCGTACTCCCGGGTGAGCCCGAGCAGGGCCTGAGCGACCTCCGACTCCCCCGGCACCCCGTCCCCACCGTGGACCAGCGACCGCCCCGCCAGATCGGCCACGATCCGCCCGGCCACCTCGGCGACCTCTTCCCTCCGGTCGGTCCAGGCGGCCGTGACCCCTTCCAGCACCTGCTGGAAGGAGGGCGAGCCGTGCCGGGGCTCGGGCGGGAAGTAGGTCCCGAAGTAGAAGGGTTCGGCGTCCGCAGTGAGAAAGACGGTCATCGGCCACCCACCGTGCCCGGTGGCCGCCTGAACGGCCTCCATGTACACGGCGTCGACGTCGGGCCGCTCCTCCCGGTCGACCTTCACGGGCACGAAGTGCGCGTTGAGGTAGGCGGCGACGGTCTCGTCCTCGAACGATTCGTGGGCCATGACGTGACACCAGTGGCAACTGGCGTACCCCACGCTGAGCAGCACGGGCACGTCCCGCTTCCTGGCCTCCTCGAACGCCTCGGGCGACCAGGGCCACCAGTCGACGGGATTGTCGGCGTGCTGGAGGAGGTACGGGGAGGTGGTCTGCGCAAGTCGGTTGGCCATGCCCCAATCCTCGCGCACCCGCCTCCAGGACACCCGCGCGCCACGGGGCAGCCACCCCAGAGCGGCTGACCGCAGCGGCGGAAACGCCGGCCGGGGCAGGGCTCCTCCTCGATCTATAGGTCCGCCGCCGTTCCACCTGTTCCAGCCCAGCCCGCCCGACAGGAGGCAACGGAGCCCTCAATTCCGTTCGAAAACGATCAGTTCAGAACTTCGGTGACGACGGCGAGTGGGTCACCCGGTGCCCCAGGCGGGGAAGCTCGTCTGGGTTCAGGGCAGCTCATTGTAATAGCGCTTGTCCTACACTCTGAGTATGAAGTCGACCCGAGCTGGGACCACTGAGAACATCTCCGTGTCCATGCCCGCCGAACTGGTCAGTGAACTCCGCTCAAGAACCGGGCGCGGAGGCCTATCCAGCTACATCACCGAGGCCGTGAGGCGTCAGCTCGCCATGGACGGGCTCGCCGAGATCGTCAGAGCCTATGAAGAAGATCACGGCGCGCTCACTGAGCAGGAGATCGAAGCCGCTCGTCGTGAGCTGTTCGGAGACGAGAACGCCGAACGGGGCGCTGCGTGAAGGAACAGCCGGCCCGCTCGCTGGTGCTCGACTCCGAGGCGCTCTCTCTGCTCCTGCGCAACGACCGCGGTATGGCGGCTCGCATCGAGGCCTCCCGGCAGGCCGGGGTTCCCGTCCTCGTGTCCCCGCTGACCATTGTTGAAGCCGTACAAGGGAAGACCGACCTTCCGCGCTTGAAATGGCTGCTCTCCCGGCTGCGGGTGGAACCGGTCAGTCAGGAGGATTCCCTCATCGCGGTGGCCCTGCTCCGGGACGCGGGCGGGCTGCATGGGCACAAGTACGCAATCGACGCCCTCGTCGCCGCGCTCGCGCTCCGTGTCCCGGCCCCCGTGATCGTTCTGACTTCCGACCATGACGACTGGTCGAAACTCTGCGGGGAGCGCGTAATCATCAAAGAAGTGTGAGCACGCCCCAGCTACTGGGTTCGCGAGTTCACTGGCACCAGTGGCAGCTGGCGTACCCCACGCTGAGAAGCACGGGCACGTCCCGCTTCCTGGCCTTCTCGAACGCCTCGGGCGACCAGGGCCACCAGTCGACGGGATTGACGGCGTGCTGGAGGAGGTACGGGGAGGTGGTCTGCGCAAGTCGGTTGGCCGTGCTCCTAATCCTCGCGCACCCGCCTCCAGGACACCCGCGCGCCACGGGGCGGGGGCGAAGCACTGGGGGTTCCGGTGTCACGGCCGACGCGTCAGGCGGTGGTCTCGCTCCTGCCTTCCACCGCCCACAGCGGCGACGTCACCGCCCCCCGGAGAGTCTTGGCGCGGAGGGACTCCATGCCGAGGTGGAGGGCGGTGGCGCCGTGGGCGTAGGCGTCCTCGATGGGGAGGTAGTAGACGAGGTTGAAGTATTCGTGGGCGCCCCGCAGGCGGGCGTAGTCGTATCCGGTGGAGCGGATCCAGACGGTGCCCGCGTGGTGGTAGGCGAGGCTGAAGGCGACCATGTGGCGGCCGGAGAACGCGGCGTGGACGGTGCCGCTGTCGGCCATGCCCTCGGCCTGGTCGCGCAGGATCGCGGCCATGACGGCGGGGTCCGCCGGGTGGCCGTGGCGTGCCTGGAGTTGCGCGGCCAGGGCGCCGGCGGTGTCGGCGCACTCGGAGAGCCGCAGGGTGCGCCGTTCGTATCCGGCTTCGGCGAAGGCCCGGCGTTCGCGGCGGATCGTGACGCGCCGCTTCGAGGGCAGGGCGGCGAGGTAGTCGTCGAACGTCGTGCCGGGCAGCGGGATGCGGGCGTCCTGGTTCAGTTGTACGGGCTTGGTGCCGCAGGCGTCGGCGAGTTCGGCGGCCGCCTCGTCGGTGACGTACAGCCACCACGGCACGGCGTTCTCGGCGGTGGCGAGGGTTCCGGCCGCCGTCACGAGCCGGTCCAGTGCCTCGCGGCGTCGGGCGGGGGTGAGGAGCGGGTGGAGCAGAGGGGCGTTGAGGTAGCCGCGGCGGGCTCCCGCGAGGAGGGTACGGGCCGGGGCGCGGGCGGGGAGGAGTTCGTGCACGCGGTAGAGGTCGTTGGGTTCGGTGTCGACCACGTACAGCGGTGCTGCGGCGACCAGGTGGCCGTCGTCGTGAACCAGGGCGTAGTGGACCCGGGCGGTGGGGTCCTGCTGCTGGGCGGCGAGCCAGCGGTGCGAGAGGTAGAGGCCCGCCTGTGCGGACAGGGCGTCCCACCGGGCGGCGGGAACGTCCCCGATGTCGGGTACGAGGGTGAGGATCACAGCGGGGTTTCCCTCCGGTCGGATGGGGTGGGGTCGGGTGGGGTGGGCGTCGCGGAGACCGGCCCGCCGGGCCGCCGGGCCGCCGCGCACCCGTACCGCGCCCGCCGTCCCGCATCAGTCGGCAGCCACCCTGCGCGGTTCCGCCTCCGGCACGTGCGCCGCGCGGTACGGGCTGATGGTCCCCGGGCGTACGAGGGTGAGCGCGACCAGGGACGCCACGGCTCCCGAGGCGCAGGTCAGCAGGAACGCGCTGGGGTGTCCGTGGTGCTGGGCCAGTTGTCCCGCCGCCAGCGCGGCCATGCCCTGGCCGACGATGAGGCCGCTGCCGAGGAGTGTCATCGCCTCGCCCATCCGTTCCAGCGGTGCCACCTGTTCCGTGAGGGTGAACACCGCGATCAGGTGCGGGGCCACGGCGAACCCGATGGCGGCGATGGCGGCGGTCGCGCCGAGGAAGCTGTCGACCAGGAGGAGTGGGAGCAGCAGCAGGGCCTGGGCGACGATGGCGAGGCGGAGTTGGAGCGTCAGTTCCAGGGCGATGGGCCGCATCGTGATGGCCAGGCCGGTCAGCGCGCTGGTCACGGCCATGGCGCCCCAGACGAGGCCGGCTGTTCCGGTGTCGCCGAGGTGGGCGGACAGGGCGCTGGTGCCCGCGTTGGCGCTTCCCCAGATCATCCCCTGGAGCAGCGCCATGGCGAAGAGGGCCAGCAGAGCCGGGTGCAGCAGCCGTACGGGGGCCGAGGTCCGGGGCGGTGTGCCCGGCGGCGCGGTGGGGTGGAGGGCGAAGAGCGTGCCGAACACCGCCATGACCAGCCCGGCGAGGACGAGTCCGGCCGCCGGGTGGATCAGGACGACCGTCACGCCGGCGAGCGCGGGGCCGACCATGAAGCTGAGTTCGTCGACCGTCGTGTCGAAGGAGAGTGCCCGGCTGGTCAACTCCCTCGCCTCTCTCGCCTCCCTCGCCTCCCTCACCTCCCTCACCTCCCTCGCGTCCCTCGCGTCCCTCGCGTCCCTCGCGTCCCTCGCCTCCCTCGCCTCTCTCGCGTCCCTCGCGTCCCTCGCGTCCCTCGCGTCCCTCGCGGATGACGGACTTCTGCCGTCCTTGGGGTCCGTCAGGACGATCCAGCGGGTGCGGGAGAGCGGCCCGATCTGCGGCACGGTGAGCCCGACGACGGCGGCGAGCGCCGCCTGTACGACGAGCGGCATCGCGGTCAGGGCCGATACGACGAAGAACGCGACGGCCGTGGCGTTGGCGAGGGACGCCGCCAGGATGACCGGGCGGTGGCCTCGGCGGTCGGCGTAGCGTCCGAGGAACGGTCCGCCCACGGCCTGGCCCGTCCACAGCATCCCGGCGGCGATTCCGGCCCTGCCGATGCTGTTGAGTTCCGTCAGCATCAGGAGGGTGGCGATGGGGCAGATCGCGGCGGGCAGGCGTGCCGCGAAGGAGATCGCGGGCAGGGCGGGGCCCGCGATCCGGGTAACTGTCGTGAGACTTGCGAACGCTGACACCTGAATCTTTTCCCGTCGTCGTGCGATGTGCGCCGCTCAGCCTTGTGCGATGTGCGCCGCTCAGCGGTGTTCCGCCGTGTCGGTCAGGGGGTGCCGCTGAGGGGCCTCGTCCCCCGGAGCGGTGTCGTCCAGCGCGGGATCCCCCAGTGCGGAGTCTCCGAGGCTCAGCACCAGCGGCACCGCGAGCAGGTTCACCGCGCCCAGGACCACCCAGGGCCAGGCCGGCCCGTGGCCCAGGAGCGTGGTGAGTACGGCGGGGGCCAGGGCGTTCCCGAGGCTCCAGGAGAGCTGGAAGACGCCCAGATAGCGGCCGCGGATGTGTTCCGGCGCCAGGGAGGCGCTGAGTTCGCTGCTGGAGGGCATGCTGAGCATCTCGGCCGCCGTGAACACCGCCATCGCCAGCAGCAGGCCCCCGGCCACCATCCAGCCGGGGACGGCGAGGACCAGGCCGAAGACGGCGAAGGCCGCGGCGTTGACCACGCCGGCCAGGGCCAGGACGCGGGCCGGGCGGCGGCGCTCGATCATGCGGGCGACCAGGGTCTGGACCAGCGCGACGAGGACCATGTTGCCGACCATGCACGCCCCCACCAGCCAGGCCGAGGCGTGCAGCACCTCGGTGATGTAGAGGGCGAGCAGGACCGGCAGCACGCTCGCGGCCAGCACGTACGCCAGATTCGCCACGACCAGCCGCAGGTAGCGCAGGTCGCGCAGCACCGCGCCGTACCCTCCGCCGCCGGCCGGGCGGGCGGGCCCGGGCGCGCGTTCCGGGGTCGCCGGGCGCCAGCCCGCGAGCAGGCAGGCGGCGATCACGAAGCTCAGCGCGTTGGCCAGGACCAGGGCCCGGACCCATTCGCTCCCCCAGGCGATCGCAAGCGACGCGACGGCGGCTCCGAAGCCCCCGCCGATGTTCCGCAGGGCGCTGATGAAGCCGAACCAGCGGGCGTGGTCCCGGCGGCGGGCCGCGAGGAGGACGAGGCTGCGGCTGGAGGTCCAGTAGATGCTCGACCCGGCCTGGACGACGAACTGGACCGCCACGATCTTCCATACGGCGTCCGCGGCCAGGAAGGCGCAGAACCCGATGGCCGACATGAGGTTGGCGCCGATGACGACCGTACGGGAGCCGAACCGGTCGATCAGCGCGCCGGCCACGACGGGCGTGGGCAGGGCGAGGAGCTGTCCGAGCGAGAGGGCGGCGCCGATGGCGCCGAGGGGCAGCGAGGTCGTGGTGGTGAAGTAGAGGACGGTGAAGGCCAGGACCAGTCCGTTGCCCAGGCTGTCCATGACGTTCGCGGAGACGAAGCGGCCGTTCCCCGCCAGGTCCGGCAGGCCCCACTTGTCCAGCAGCTCGCGCCCGGTCATCGCGGACCGGGACAGTCGTCGGGGCGGTCCTCGGCGTCGCGCGGAAAGAAGTCGGGGCGGTCCTCGGCGTCGCGCGGAAAGAAGTCGGGGCGGTCCTCGGCGTCGCGCGGGAAGAAGTCGACGAGCATCATGTCCCGGACCCCCACCGGCAGGTCTCCGGCGACCTCGACTGCCGAGACCCCGTGGAAGACCCGCCGGTCGTCGATGACGACCGTCTCGAACGGCTCGGTGAGCAGCGTACGGAAGAGCGGGGTCATCTCCCGGTCGTACAGCTGGGAGACGCCGCCCTCGACGTTCTCGCGGCGCATCAGGACCTGGGCCACGAAGTGGTGGCCGTCCTCGTGGACGCCCTCCGGCGCCGGCAGGCCCTCCGCGTCGCGGGAGGCGATGATGCGGATCTGGTGGATGCCGACGGCGCCGGTGGAGACGTCGAAGCTGCCGGGGAGCCGGTCGAGCAGGGCGCGGACGAGCGCCGCGAGCACCGGGGACTCGGCCACCTCCTGCTCGATCGGGGCGAACTCCCGGGCCGCCCCGCCGTGCAGCGGGTTGATCTCCGCCGCCTGGCGGAAGGCCCCGTGGGGGACGCGCTTTAGCGTGCCGCGGTTCAGGTGGAACTCGCTGTAACGGCGCCGTCGGTAGGCGGCGCCGGCCCGCAGGTAGCGGTCGGCCTCCAGGCCGTCCCAGGACTCGCGCAGGTGCTTGATCGCGATCTCGTCGTGTTCGGTGAGGGCTGCGAGGATCTCGGTGGCCGGCACATGGACGTACGGCTCGGGCATGGGAACGGGGCCTTTCGTGCGGGCGGTGCGGGAGGCGCTGGTACGGCCGGTCAGACGGTGGCCCGGCCGGTGGCGGCGGCCGGCGCGGTGGCAGCGGCCTGTCCGGTGGCGGCCTGCTCGGTGACGGCCTGCTCGGTGACGGCGGCCTGCGCGGCGGGGCCGGTGAGCCGGGTGGCGGGGCCGGACTGCGCGGCGGAGCCGGTGAGCAGTTCCCCCAGCTGCGTGCGCATCTCCGGCCTGAGCACCTGGTGGGTGGTGTCCAGGTCCGTGATCACCTGGAGGAAGCGGGCCTCGTCGCCGTACTCGCAGGAGGCGATCATCAGACCGCCGTACTCACGCCCGTCGACCACGAGGGTGGGGGTGATCTGTACGACGTCCAGGGCCTGTTCGGCCTGCTCCACGAAGGCGTCGGTCACGTTGTGGACCGGGAATTCGAGGGACCAGCGGCGTCGGGGCAGCACCGGGCCGGCCGGGGCCTGCCACTGGCCGAGCAGGATCTCCGTCATGCCGAGGTAGGTGTTGCGGCCCGAGGCGGCCACGCCGAGGGCGGTGGCGCCGGAGACCCGGGGGTTGATCTCCAGGACGTAGTAGGTGCCGCCGCTGTAGATGATGTCCAGGTTGATCACCCCGGTGATGCCGAGGGTGGTGCACAGCTTCTTCAGTTTCTCGGCCACCGGTTCAAAGGCGGCGTCGTCCGCCGGCCGGGGCGCGGACGACCGCAGCTCCCAGAAGGCGAAGGTCGGCCGGCCGCCGGTCGGCCCGGTGAAGCACAGCGGCTGTACGGCGTACTCGCCGTCGGCGCCCACGAGTTCGACCGTGCACAGCTCGCCGGTGATGCACCGCTCCAGGACGTGGTTCCCCTCGTCGGGGGTGGCCAGGTACTCCTCCAGCTCCGCCCGGTCGCGGATGAAGCGGATGCCGTTGCCCGAGCTGCCCCATACCGCCTTCGTCAGCAGCGGGTAGCCGATCTCCTCCGCCTTGAGGCGGATGATGTCGGCGTAGACCGGCACCTCGGCGGCACCGTTCTTCAGCAGGGTGCCGTCGACGAGCATGCCGTGCGGGGTGTCCAGGCCGTGGTCGGCCAGGATCTTCTTGGTCTCCCACTTGTCGGCGAGCAGCCGGGAGGGGTCGAGGCCGTTGGAGACCATCGGGATGCCGTGCCGGGCCAGCTTCTCCTTCACCACGGCGTCCCGCAGCCCCGCCTCGTCGGGGAAGGACAGCGAGACGACGCCGTCGGCCCCCCAGGCGCGGACCCGGTCGACGATCTGGTCGGGGGTGGCGTCCTCCGGCAGTTTCTCCCAGGTGCCGCCGGGGAAGTCCGCGGCGTCGCAGTCGCCGTCCGTGTAGAAGATGCGGGCCTCGCGGCCGGCGTCGGTCACGGTCCGGGCCAGCTCCGGAATGTAGGGGCCGGCCCGGGAGACCGGGATCGACCGGATGTACGCGATGCGTTTGATGTCGGACGCGGTCAAGTCTCACTCCAGTTCGATCGGGCGATTCCCGGCGACGACGGCGTGGTCGTGGGGAAATGCGCTCGGCCCGGGATTCCGCATGTGACTGCCGAGTGAAGGCCGCGCAGCCTTCAACTGGGCTTTTGATGCGTGCTTTTCGTGCCGAGGGTATTCAACTTCTTTTCAGATCAGTCAAGTTCCGCATGGTGAAACTCAACTCGGTTGTCCTGTAGGCAAATTCGGTTCGGCGACCGTAACCGCACCGAGCCCCACAGGGCCCCTCGGATATTCGCGATCTCACACTGTGGACAATTTGGGAGGAGGCGACGAATGCCGCCCGGCCATCGTCGTAGGTTCTGTTCCTGTCGCGCCTCTCGCCGCCGGATGTCTACTGGCACCACCTCCGCCACTGGCGTACCGACCAGCCAACACGCCTGCTGTTAAGAGCAGTTGGTGGAGAGCACAGCCTCCGGGGGAGGCTTGCGGGGAAAGGGCACAGCCCACCCATCGCCCACGCGTGTCCTCGGACCGCGCCGCTTTCACTCCATGTCTCTTTCCGTGCCGCACGGATCTGTGGCACCGCTCCCCGTTGGCAGGCAGTTCGACGTCGACCTCCACAGGTAAGGACCCAGGAACGATGAGCGCCATTCGCGACGAGCTCAGCCGGCACATCGAGCAGGGCGTCATTCCGCCCTTCAACTACGCGTACCCTTCCCGCTCCGCCTACCGCCCACTGAACGGAACCCGGAACATCCGGGATATCTGGGCCGAGGACCTGCAGCGGCACCCCGTTCCTGAGCTCAACCTGTATCTGCATGTGCCGTTCTGCCGGTACAAATGCGGGTTCTGCAACCTGTACACCGTCATCTCCGAGGACATGGACGTGTACGACGCGTACATGGACGCCCTCTGTACGCAGATCCGCGACCACACGGAGATCATCCAGAGCCGGCGGCTGCGCACCATCTACATCGGCGGCGGAACCCCGAGCTTGCTGAGCCTGCGTCACTTCGAGCAGCTCTTCGCCACGCTGGACGAGGTGTACCCGAACTGGCGGAGCACGGTCGAGGAGGTGGCCATCGAGGCCACTCCGGACTCCATCGTCAAGGAGCCCGGCACCCTGGAGGGCCTGATCGCCCTGGGCCTCACCCGGGCCAACATCGGCATCCAGTCCCTGGTGCCCTCGGAGATCCGGGAGGCCGGCCGGGGCCAGGCGGGCGAGGACGTCATCCGCCGGGCCATCGAGATCACCCGCGAGAAACAGCTGCCCAACCTGAGCACCGATCTGATCATGGGCTTCGCCGGGCAGACCCCGGAGAGCTGGCGGCACTCGGTCGACGAACTGACGGCGCTCGCCCCCGAGACGATCAGCACCTACTTCCTGACCGTCCGGCCGGACGCGTGGTTCTCCAAGACCGGCGCGTACCAGTACATGATGAGCCCCGACCTGTACGAGCGGTACGACTACGCGAACGCCACGTTCCGCGCCGCCGGGTACGTGCAGGAGTCGAACGTCCGCTACAAGAAGCTGGGGCGCGGCGGCTACCAGCAGAAGGTCCTGACCTTCCACGGCGTTCCGCTGCTGGGTCTGGGCGCCGGGGCGCGCAGCTACACCAGCTCGGTCGACTACATGGTCGGGAACGTCAAGCCGAGCCTGACCGAGGTCGCGGACTACATCACCAAGGCCAAGAACCACGAACTGACCCCGCTCACCGGCTTCGTCCTCAACGACGAGGAGATCATCCGGAAGCGGTTGGTCCTGGACACCTTCGACCTGGACCTCAACGAGCTGAACCGCTTCGGGTACCAGGAGATGGCGCACCTCTTCGAGCCCGTGCTGGAGGCGGCCGAGGAGGTCGGGCTGCTGCGCCGGCTGCCCACGAACCGCATTCAGCTCACCCCGGCCGGCTTCAAGCACCGCGACACCCTGTCCTGGATGCTCTTCTCGAAGAACGTCATCGACCTGGACCGCGACTACTACGCCGACCTGCACAGCAAGAACAAGCGGGCCCAGAAGCACATGGGCAGCGAACCCCTCAGCATCTCGGGCCTCAAGACATCCCGGGCCTGAGACCTCCCGGACCTGACCGTTTCCATCGGCACGACCTTCCCGG